>JADGRN010000109.1 GCA_017880825.1 Methylophilaceae bacterium
TATGGCGTTGAAAAAGGCATCCGAGGCTGACGCCTATGACCGCAATCAGGTGCAGGAAATCGCCAATCAGCAGGCCAAGCTGCAGGCTGATCTGATTGTGCTGCGTGCGGAGACGATGCATCAGGTTTATGCTGTACTGACTCCGGAGCAAAGACAAAAATGGGAAGATCACAGTTGGCACAAAAAGCCCGGCAATGAAGGCTAATGGAGTAAAAAATCAGCGTGCTCGCCATCAAAAGCGCCGATAAAAAAACTACAAATCGTGTCAGACTGTCTTCAACTGGTGCAAAATGCGCCAGCTGAAGCTTTTTTTACTGTGAAAGAAGAATATGGCGGATCAAGCAACAACTACAAACCACAGCCATCAACCAGCAACACCACGCAATAAAGGTTCGACAGCAATGGGCTGGATCAAGTCATTGCTGGTGCTCATTATCCTTGGCCTGATTGCTTATTTCGGATTCCGTCATTTCCACAACGCTCAACAGACGGCAGCGCATGCCAGGAGCGACCTCAAGTCGCGGCCAGCGACAGTCGCTGCGGTGGCAGCGAAAACCGCCGATATGAAGGTCTATCTGAATGCTATCGGCACCGTCACACCGCGTAATGTGGTCATTATAAAACCGCGCATTGATGGCCAATTGATGCGGGTTCTGTTCAACGAGGGTCAATATGTCAGGGAAGGCGAACTGCTGGCCGAAATCGATGCCCGGCCTTACCAGGTGCAACTGGCGCAGGCGCAGGGGCAAATGGCCACGGATCAGGCCTTGCTGCGGAATGCCGAGTTGGACTCTGAGCGCTATAGAACCCTGCTCGCCCAGGATTCCGTAGCCAAACAACAGACCGATACGCAGGCCTCCCTGGTCAGACAATATCAAGGCAAGGTGCAGTCCGACCAGAGCCAGATCGATAATGCCAGGCTGCAACTGACTTACACGCGTATCACCTCACCTATCAGCGGACGCATTGGCCTGCGCCAGGTGGACGTGGGAAATATTGTCCACCAGAGTGATACCAATGGCTTGCTGAGTATTGCCCAGGTGAAACCGATCAATGTGATTTTTTCCATCCCGCAGGACAATCTTTCATCGGTGCTGACACCGACGCATAAGGGCGAAAAACTGCCGGTCGAAGTTTACGGGCGTGACCAGCAAACCAGGCTTGCCGATGGCGTAGTTTCCAGCGTGGACAACCAGATTGACACCACCACCGGCACGGTCAAGGTTAAAGCCCAGTTCACCAACGATAACGAGGCGTTGTTCCCCAACCAGTTTGTCAATGTGCGGATACTGCTCGACCTCAAGAAAGGCGCTATGGTTGTACCTAATTCCGCCATCCAGCGCGGTTCGCAAGGCACTTTCGTTTATGTGGTAAAGCCTGATCAGACGGTCACGGTAAAACCGGTCAGGGTCACGGTTAGCGAAAGCGATTTGTCTGCAATTGAAGGAGAAATTGCAGCTGGTGATTTAATCGTCACCGACGGCGCCGACAAATTGCGCGAAGGCACCAAGGTGCAAGTGGCGACAGCCAATGGCTCGCAAAAAAATGCAGGCGGCAACAAAAGCCAACAAAACAAGCCTGCGCAAGACGGCGCTCCGAATCGTCAACACCGTACGCGGCCGGCCGCAGAATGAGCGGCCTCAGACTGATTAGCGCAGCGCAGAATCGGCGCCGCCAGCGCCCTGATTTTGTCTGGCAAACAGCCGGAGCATGCGCGTGAATCCTTCCCGCCTATTTATCCTGAGGCCGGTCGCCACCTCGCTGTTGATGCTGGCGATACTGCTGGTCGGCATCCTTGCCTATCGCATTCTGCCGCTTTCGGCATTGCCCGAGGTGGATTATCCCACCATACAGGTGACTACGCTTTATCCAGGCGCCAGTCCGGACGTAACAACTTCATCCATCACCGCGCCACTGGAGCGGCAGTTCGGCCAGATGGCTGGTCTCAGGCAGATGTCTTCCACCAGTTCGGGTGGAGCTTCGGTCGTTACCCTGCAATTCAATCTCAACCTGGGCCTGGATATAGCAGAGCAGGAAGTGCAAGCCGCCATCAATGGCGCCACCACTTTCTTGCCGCAAGATCTGCCGACCCCACCGATTTATAGCAAGGTCAATCCTGCCGACGCACCGATCATGACCCTGGCGATCAGTTCGCCGACCTTGCCTCTGCCAAGTCTGGAAGACCTGGTCGATACCCGGCTCGCACAGAAAATTTCGCAGCTATCGGGGGTTGGCCTGGTCAGCATCAGCGGGGGCCAACGGCCTGCCGTGCGCATACAGGTCAATCCGAAAGCACTTGCCGCCAATAACCTCAGTATCGACGACGTGCGCACCTTGATAGGCGCCGCCAACGTCAATCAAGCCAAGGGCAGCTTTGACGGCCCGTCGCGCGCATCGACCATAAACGCCAATGACCAGCTCAAAACCGCCGAGGAATATCGCCAGCTGATACTGGCTTACCGCAATGGCGCTGCCATACGCCTGGGCGACGTGGCCGATCTGGTTGACGGCGCGGAAAACACGCGGCTGGCTGCCTGGGCCAATCAAAGGCCCGCCATCCTGCTCAACATCCAGCGCCAGCCGGGCGCCAATGTGATTGAAGTAGTGGATCGCATCAAACAGTTGCTGCCTGACCTGGAAACCAATCTGCCCAAAGCCATACGGGTCGAAGTGCTGACCGACCGCACCACCACCATACGCGCCTCGGTGCACGACGTGCAGTTCGAGTTGCTGCTGGCAGTGGTGCTGGTGGTGATGGTGATTTTCCTGTTCCTCAGAAACATCCCGGCCACCATCATCCCTGGCATTGCAGTGCCGCTGTCACTGGTTGGCACCTTCGCCATCATGTACGTCGCCGGTTTCAGTATCAACAACCTCACGCTGATGGCGCTGACCATCGCCACCGGTTTTGTGGTGGATGACGCGATTGTGATGATCGAGAACATCTCACGTTATATCGAAGAGGGCGAGAGCCCGCTGGAAGCCGCCTTGAAAGGCTCCAAACAAATCGGTTTTACCATTATCTCGCTCACCATCTCGCTGATTGCGGTATTGATTCCGCTGCTATTCATGGGGGATGTGGTGGGCCGTCTGTTCCGCGAATTTGCGGTAACGCTGGCCGTGGCCATTCTGATTTCAGCCGCGGTATCGCTGACACTGACGCCGATGATGTGCGCCAAGTTACTGCATCACACGCCGGAGGCAGAACGCAGCCGCTTCGACCGCACCGTCGGCCATCTGTTCGATCGTGTCATTTCGGGCTATGGCAGGATGCTGACCTGGGTGCTGGACAGGCAGCCATTGATGTTGCTGATTGCGGTGGCGACGCTGGTGCTCACCGTGCTGCTGTATATCTTTGTGCCCAAGGGTTTCTTCCCGGTGCAGGATACCGGCATCATCCAGGGCATCTCCGAGGCGCCGCAGTCGATTTCCTTTGCGGCCATGTCCGAGCGCCAGCAGGCCTTGGCCCAGGTGATTCTGCAAGACCCGGCGGTGGATAGCCTGTCGTCCTTTATCGGTGTGGACGGCATCAATCTCACGCTCAACAATGGCCGCTTTTTGATCAATCTGAAACCGCATGCGACAAGGTCGGTAAACGCAACGCAAATCATCCAGCGCCTGCAACCCAAGCTGGCCGAGGTGGCCGGCATTCGCCTCTACATGCAGCCGGTGCAGGATTTGACCATCGAAGACCGCGTGAGCCGCACCCAGTATCAATTCACCATCAAGGATAGCGACCCCGATGAACTCAGCCTGTGGGTGCCGAAGTTGGTGGAGAAGCTCAACCAGACCCCGCAATTGTCCGATGTGGCCAGTGATTTGCAGGATCAAGGGCTGCAGGCTTATGTCGACATCGACCGCCAGACTGCCGGACGGCTGGGCATCACGGTAGCGGCGATTGATAATGCGCTCTACAGCGCATTTGGCCAGCGCCTGATTTCCACCATCTTCACCCAGTCCAATCAATATCGCGTAGTGCTGGAGGCCAAGCCGGAGTTTCAGCTTGGGCCGCAGGCGCTCAATGAGATTTATGTCACCTCGGCGGCTGGCGTGCAGGTGCCGCTGAATACGATTGCGACCATCAGCGAAAAGAGTACGCCCTTGCTGATCAATCATCTGGAGCAGTTCCCATCAACCACGGTTTCGTTCAACCTGCGTTCCGGCGTATCGCTGGGCGAAGCGGTAGACGTTATCGAGAGCGCAGAGCGTGAGATCGGCATTCCCACCAGTATGGAAACCGAGTTCCAAGGCGCTGCGCTGGCTTTCCGTGCCTCGCTCGGTAATCAGTTATTCCTGATTCTGGCCGCCATTGTTACCATGTATATCGTGCTCGGCGTGCTGTACGAGAGCTTCATCCATCCGGTGACGATTTTGTCGACATTGCCTTCGGCCGGTGTCGGCGCCCTGCTGGCGTTGATAGTTTCCGGAAATGACCTGGGCGTGATTGGCATCATCGGCATCGTGTTGCTGATCGGCATCGTCAAAAAGAATGCCATCATGATGATAGACTTTGCGCTGGATGCGGAACGCAATGAAGGTAAATCGCCACGCGAAGCGATTTATCAGGCCTGCATGCTGCGTCTGCGGCCTATCCTGATGACCACCATGGCTGCTTTGCTCGCCGCTCTGCCGCTGATGCTGGGTGGTGGTGTTGGCTCAGAACTGCGTCATCCGCTGGGCATCACCATGGTAGGGGGGCTGCTGCTCAGCCAAGTGCTCACGCTGTTCACCACGCCGGTGATTTATCTGGCGTTTGACCGCAGCGCGCGCCGCATGCGCGAATGGCGCGCGCGACGGGCTGCAGCGCTATCCGCATAGCCATGAACCTGTCCGCGACCTTCATCCACCGTCCAGTCGCCACCACGCTGCTGACCATGGGCATCGTGCTGGCCGGTCTGGTCGGCTTCACGCTGCTGCCGGTAGCACCATTGCCGCAGGTGGATTTCCCCACCATCTCGGTCAGCGCCAATTTGCCCGGCGCCAGTCCGGAAACCGTGGCGTCTACCATTGCAACGCCGCTGGAAAGGTCACTGGGACGTATCGCCGGTATTACCGAGATGACGTCTTCCAGCTCGCTGGGCTCGACGCGAATTATCCTGCAGTTTGACCTCAGCCGCAATATCGACGGCGCCGCGCGCGATGTGCAGGCCGCCATCAATGCCGCCCGTACTCTGCTGCCGACCGGCATGCCGGGCAATCCGACCTACCATAAGGTAAATCCGGCCTCCACGCCGGTCATGATACTGGGGCTCACTTCCGACACCATGACCCAAGGCCAGGTATACGACGCAGCGTCTACCATACTGTTACAACAAATCTCGCAAGTGGCTGGTATCGGCGAGGTTAGTGTGGGCGGCAGTTCGCTGCCGGCGGTACGCGTGTCTGTGGATCCTACCGCGCTGAATAAATATGGCATCGGGCTGGAACAAGTACGCGCGGCTTTGGCTGCCAATAATGCCAATCGTCCCAAGGGGGTGGTGGAGAACGCGGATAAGCACTGGCAGATTTATGCCAATGACCAGGCCAAGACTGCC
>JADGRN010000110.1 GCA_017880825.1 Methylophilaceae bacterium
TTGAGATTGCTGAGGCCGGTGCGCTGTTTTTCCTGCGCCTCAAACTTGAGCAGGAAATCGCCATGGTTAGTCTGGATGCCACGCAATTCATCCAGCTCGTCATCATAACCATCGGCGATCACCCCGCCTTCACGCAACACCGCAGCGGGCTCTGACTTGATCGCAGTTTGTAATAAATCAAGCGCCGCTTGTGGTGCCTGCAACTGAGTTGTTAGTGCTTGCAGCAAATTGGCTGGCAGATTTTTCAGTTCGGCTTGCAGCGCAGGCAACTGGCGCAAGCTCTCGCGCAAACCGGATAAATCGCGGGGACGTGCGGTTTTCAGGGCAATGCGCGCGGTGATGCGCTCGATATCGCCAATAGAGCGTAATAGATTTCTTATGGCGGGATAAGTCGCCCGCTGAATAAGGCTATACACTGCCTCGTGCCGCGCAACGATCTCGTTGCGCTCACGCAAGGGATGATGCAGCCAACGCCGCAACAGGCGCGCACCCATGGCAGTCTGCGTGCTGTCCAGTAACGAAAACAAGGTAGGCGAGGCCTCGCCGCGCAGGGTTTGGTCTATCTCAAGATTACGTCGCGTTGCGGCATCCAGCTGAATAAAGCTGCTGGCTTGTTCCACACAGAGGCCGGTGATGTGAGGTAGCGTAGTACGCTGGGTATGCTTGACGTAGTCGAGCAAAGCTCCCGCCGCCGCGATGGCCGCGTTCAGGTCGGCACAGCCGTAGCCATCCAGATCGTAGGTGTTGAATTGCCTGGTCAGGCTCTGCTTGGCGGAATCAAGATCGAACTGCCAGGGTGCCAGGCGTTTTTTCGGGCACTTCACGGCCTCGATCGCAGCATGAGTAAAATCGTCAGCGAACAGCAGCTCAGCAGGGACAATGCGTTCCAGTTCTTGTGCCAACAAACCGGGTGCAATCTCACTCAACACCAACTGGCCGGAGGCAAGATTGATGCGCGCTAATCCAAGCAAGCCTTCGCCGGCACACACGGCCAGCAGCAGACTGTCGCGCGTGTCATCCAGCAAGGCGCTGTCGGTCAGCGTACCGGGGGTCAAAATACGTGTGACTTGGCGTTCGACTGGTCCTTTTGATATAGCGCCTTTGGATTTGGATGGGTCGCCGATTTGCTCGCAAATCGCGACGGCTTCGCCGAGTTTGGTCAGCTTGGCCAGATATTGTTCGGCAGCGTGGTATGGCACACCCGCCATCCTGATCGGCTCGCCATTGGAGGCACCACGTTTGGTGAGGGTAATACCGAGCAGGCGAGAGGCTTTTTCCGCATCTTCATGGAACAGCTCGTAAAAATCGCCCATGCGATAGAACAGCAGCATGTCCGGATACTGCGCTTTGATGCGCAGATATTGCTGCATCATCGGCGTGTGTTGTTCTAATTCCATGGATTTTTATCCAACTTACTGTGATTTATTTTTGATTTATACGACCAGGCTGACAAGCCAGTTCAACCGCATTAAAACCTATTTGAAAAGTCTGCGCCACCGGATTGTGACCGTGCCTACGCTAGGATGCGGCATGGCTGAAGATAGCCTTGAGAGAAAACGCTGATAGTCCCGTGGCTTGGGGACTTTAATTACGAAATAGTGGCTGGATCAAGGCGCAGGGGCTGCCCAACCGCCGCCAAGCGCTTTGATCAACAGCACGCTATTGGCGAACTGTCTGCCATGCAAGTCAACCAAGGTGCGTTCATTACTGAGCGCGATATTGGAAGCCGTGACGACGTCAAGATAACTGACCGTGCCAGCCTTGTACTGATTGGTGGTGTAGGTAAGTGATGCGCGCGCTGCAGTCAGGGCTTCTTCCTGCAATTTTTGCTCATCCTGCAATACGCGCAGTGCGACCAGACTATCCTCAACCTCCTGGAACCCGGTGAGCACGGTTTGGCGGTAGTTGGCGACATTTTCTTCATAAGTCGCAATCGCCTGATCGCTGACTGCGCGACGTTTGCCTGCATCGAAAATAGTGGTGGCCAATGCCGCGCCCAGCGACCAGAACAGGTTGGGTTTTGATATGAAATTGGCTAGTGTCATGCTCTGGAATCCCGCATCTGCGGTTAGGCTCAGGCTGGGGTAGAAAGCTGCTTGTGCCACGCCAATCTGCGCGTTGGCAGCAGCGGTACGCCGCTCAGCAGCAGCAATGTCAGGGCGGCGTTCAAGCAGCGTAGAAGGCATGCTGAGCGGAATATCCGGCGCAGCGACAGTCAGCGGTGCAGGCTTGAGCGTAAGCTCTACCGGTGCCTTGCCTATGAGCAAGGCAATCGCGTGTTCCATTTGCGCGCGCTGGATGCCGACATCCGCCGCCTGCGCCTGGGTCGATTTGAGCTGGGCTTCGGCTTGCACCACATCAGCCTTACTGGCAACGCCTGCGTTGTAGCGGTTCTGCGTCACTTCCATTGATTTTTGGTAAGCCTTGATGCTGTCTTGTAATAGCTGCTGCTGGCTATCCGCCACCTGCATGGCAAAATAATCCTGTGCCAACTCGGCCTGTGCACTCAACAGCGCCGCAGCGATATCCGCAGCGCTGGCATCGACGCTGGCGTCGGCAGCTTCCACCGTGCGGCTGATTCTGCCCCAGACGTCGGCTTCCCAATTAAGGTTAAAGATCAGGGTATTTCTGTTATTCAGGGGTGAGTTGCTTTTAATTGAATTGTCGAGAGTGGAAGTCTTGCTGCGCGTGTGCGTAGCGCTGCCCGTGATAGAGGGAAAATAGTCAGCGCGTGACGAGGACACCAGGGCTTGCGCTTGGCGGAAGCGGGCTTCCGCAGCGCGCAGGTTCTGGTTGGAAATTGCCACCTGCTGCTCAAGGCCGTTCAGTTCGGCATCGTTAAACACTTCCCACCAGTTGCCGCGTGGAACATGGTCTTGCGGCTCAGCCACTTTCCAGCCTTCGGCCTCCTTGAATGCTACTGGGCTAGTGACCTCGGGCTTGACGTAATCCGGGCCGACGGTACAACCCGTCATGAGCAAAACCAGACCAGCCAAATAAATACTATATTTTTGTGTGAAGTTCATCTTTCATTCCAGTTCAGCCAGCGCCAGCCGCTAATGCAGCAGCATCCGCATGTTTTCTCGACCAATTGACCCGACACCAGAGGCGCGCGCGGTCGAGATAGAGGTAGACCACAGGCGTGGTATATAGCGTCAGCACCTGGCTGAAAATCAGTCCGCCGACTATGGAGATACCCAGCGGTTGCCTCAGTTCAGCACCGTCGCCATGACCCAGCGCCAGCGGCAAGGCACCCAGCATCGCAGCCATGGTGGTCATCAGAATGGGGCGGAAGCGCATCAGGCAAGCCTGATAGATCGCATCATGCGAGTTCAGATTATGTTTGCGTTCGGCATCCAGCGCGAAGTCGATCATCATGATGGCGTTCTTCATGACGATGCCGATCAGCAGAATGATGCCTATCATGCCGATCAGGTTCAGATCCTGGCCACAAGCCATCAAGGCAAGCAGTGCGCCTACCCCGGCGGATGGCAAGGTGGAGAGTATGGTGATCGGATGCACCAGGCTTTCATAAAGCATGCCAAGCATAATATAAACTGCCAGCACCGCCGCCAGAATCAACCATGGCTGATTTTTCAGCGATTCCTGGAACACCTTGGCCGTGCCTTGAAAACCGCCGTGGATAGAGGGCGGGACTCCGATGCGGCCAAACGCATCATCAATTAAATTGGTGGCTTCACCCAGCGACACACCCGGCTGCAGATTGAAGGTAATGGTGCTGGCTGCAAACTGGCCCTGATGGTTGACGCCCAGTGCGGTGTTGGTCATTTCATAATGGCTGAACGCCGACAATGCAACCGGTGTGCCGTCGGGCTTATTGACATAGACGTGCTTCAGCGACTCCGGGCTTTGCCAATATTCAGACGCCAACTCCAGCACTACGTGATACTGGTTCAGCGGATTGTAGATGGTGGATACCTGGCGCTGTCCAAAGGCATCATTCAAGGTCGAATCAATCAATTCTGCGGTCAAACCAAGCCGTGTCGCGGTATCGCGATCAATAATCAATGAGGTTTGCAAAGCGGCATCCTCTTCGTCGCTATTGACGTCGGTCAGTTGCTTGATCTGGCTCAAAGCCGTGCGTATCTTCGGCTCCCAGGTACGTAACTCCTGCAGGTGGTCACCCTGCAGCGTGTATTGGTACTGCGCATTGCCCTGCCTGCCACCGATACGGATGTCCTGCACCGGTTGCAAAAACAGGCTGGCGCCGGGCACGTGCGCAAGCTTGCCGCGCAAACGCGCCATCACTTGGTCAGCGTTCATCTGCCGTTCACTCAGCGGCTTGAGGGCGACGAAAATCATGCCGCTGTTGCGCCGTGCTCCGCCGGTAAAGCCCGCCACGTTTTCCACCGCCGGGTCCTGTTTCACAATACTGATAAATTTGTCGAGCTTTTGCTGCATTGCCTGAAACGAGATGCTCTGATCAGCCTGAATTGACCCTATCAGGCGCCCGATGTCCTGTTGTGGGAAAAACCCCTTGGGCACCATCGCATACAGATACACATTGAGGCAAATAGTCACGAGCAGGATCAACAGCGTGACCAGGCTATGCTGCAGCACCCAGGCCAGGCTTGTTTCATAACCGCGATGCAGCCAGTTGAAGGCGCGCTCGCAGGCTCGGCTGAAACGTCCTTGTTTATCCGGCTCATGCGGCTGCAGCAGCTTTGCGCACATCATCGGTGTCAGTGTCAGCGAGATGACCAAAGATACCAGGATAGCCACCGATAACGTGACTGCGAATTCACGGAATAAGCGACCGACGATGCCGCCCATCAGCAGAATCGGGATGAACACGGCAATCAGCGACAGACTCATGGACAACACGGTAAAACCGACTTCACGCACACCCAGCATAGCCGCTTCCAAACGGCCGACGCCGGCTTCGATATACCGCGAAACGTTTTCCACCACCACAATGGCATCATCCACCACAAAGCCGGTAGCCACAGTCAGCGCCATCAGTGACAGATTATCCAGGCTGTAGCCACATAGATACATCACGGCAAAGGTGCCGATCAACGACACCGGCACTGCCACCGCCGGAATCATGGTAGCGCGAGTGTTACGTAAAAACACAAACACCACCAGGATCACCAGCCCCATCGAGATCGCCAGACTGTATGACACTTCCCGCAGGGCAGCACGTATGGTAACCGTGCGGTCCTGCAGTACCGTCATATTGATGGCAGCGGGGATGGAGTTGCGCAATTGCGGCAGCAGGTTTTTAACCCGATCGACCGCTTCAATAATATTCGCGCCGGGTTGCGGCCTGAGCATGAGGAGAATCGCCGGTTTGCCGGCGATGGACCCGGCATTGCGCAGATCTTCGATTGAATCGGTGACCTTGGCGACGTCTGCAAGCCTGACCGCCGCGCCGTTACGATAGCTGATGATGAGCGGGATAAACTCGCCGGCAGTCTTGGCCTGGTCATTGGCATAAATCTGCCAGTGCTTATCCGCGTTCTCCACCACCCCCTTGGGACGATTGGCATTATTGGCAGCCAAAGCCGC
>JADGRN010000111.1 GCA_017880825.1 Methylophilaceae bacterium
GATTACTGTCGCGTGCAGAATCAATATCCTGTTCGTTGGAATAGGCGGCAAGCAATGCGCGATCATGCCGTTGCTGGTCTACTGTTGCCTTGTCTTCTTCTGGTTTTACTGCAATAGCGGGCTGGTTGCGTTTGACGACGAGCCCTTGGTTATTCAGGACACTATTATTGCGATTGGCATCCTGCACCGGCAGGCTGTCGCCGTAATGCGTAATGCCTTTTTCGTCTACCCATTTGATAATGCGGTCACCGCCAGCTTCGGCCCAGACCTGATTGCAGGCTAGAACCATACTGGTCAGAGCCAGCAATTTGGTAATCGACAGACATGGTGTGCGCATAAAATTCCGTGTTCAGGAAAGGGTGCCGTACTCACTACGATAACGCTCTATGGCCGCTAAATTCTGCACCATATGCGGTTGATTCTGCAAGTATTTAATCAGCATTTCCAGATTTGCGATGCTGCAAACGGGAATGCCTATGGTTTTTTTTACTTCTTCCGCGGCTGATAGTGAATCGGCGCCGCGTTCCTGCCGGTCTAAAGCGATGGCCACGCCACATGGCGTGGCGCCACAGGCCTTGATTAAATCGACTGATTCACGCACCGAAGTCCCCGCAGAAATCACGTCGTCAATGATTAGCACCCGTCCTTGCAATGGTGCGCCTATGACGCTGCCACCCTCGCCATGATCTTTACTTTCTTTGCGATTAAAGGCGTATGGCAAGTTGCGGTTTTGTCGGTTGAACGCAATGGCGATGCTGGCCGCGAGCGGTATGCCTTTGTAGGCTGGGCCAAACAGCATGTCGAATTGGATGCCGGATTTATCAATGGACGCAGCGTAAAACTCGCCGAGTTTCATCAAGCTTTCGCCATCGTTAAATAACCCGGCGTTGAAAAAATAGGGGCTGAGACGGCCCGCTTTGGTTTTAAATTCACCAAAGCGCAGCACCTGCTTTTGAATAGCAAACTGGATAAACTGTTGGCTGAAGTCGGACATTGCTGTTGAGTTAAGGAGAAGTTTAATTGTTACGCATTATATCTGTGAATTTGAATGGCATACGTTCTGCCGCAAACAAGGGCTTTTACACTTGGCTGCAAAAGCAGGACGCCGATATCGTCTGCATGCAGGAACTCAAGGCGCAGGCGCCGGACATGACGCCGGAGATGCTGCAGCCGGCAGGTTATTCTGGCTATTTTCATTATGCGGAAAAGAAAGGTTACAGCGGTGTTGGCATATATACGCGCAATAAACCGGACAAGGTAATCGAAGGCTTGGGTATCGCAGATATCGATAGTGAAGGGCGCTATATCGAGATCCAGTTGGGAAACTTGAGCGTGATCTCGCTTTATTTACCCTCCGGTTCCAGCGGTGAAGAGCGGCAGGCTTTCAAGTTCAGCGTGATGGCTCGCTTCATGCTGCACTTGGAAGCGCTGATAAATTGTGGCCGCGAGGTAGTGATTTGCGGCGATTGGAATATCGCGCACAAAGAAGCCGACCTCAAAAACTGGCGCGGCAATAAAAACAATTCAGGGTTTTTGCCGGAGGAACGCGCCTGGCTCACCGATTTGTTCGATCGCGTGCGCTGGGTGGATGTCTATCGCCAGCTTCATCCCGATACCACCGAGGAGGCTTACACCTGGTGGAGCAATCGCGGTCAGGCCTGGGCCAAGAACGTAGGATGGCGTATCGACTATCAAATTGCCACACCACAATTCGCCGCAAAAGCGCGCGCAGCCTCAATTTACAAGGCGGAGCGTTTTAGCGACCACGCGCCGTTGATTATTGAATATGACGCCAAGATCGCCGCATAGAGGCAGGCATTTTACGGGCATATACCTGTGTCAAGTGGTCGCAATTATTTCTTCTGAAAATTCCATGACGTGAGTTGAATTAGCTGCAAAATGGTAAGCTCAGTGCCTGCAACACATCGCCGTTGCTGCGGTTTTGCACAAAGGTGGCGACTCCGGCAACGCGGCCTTTCCATTCCGGTTTAAGCGTGAGGTTGCGTTGCCAGGCCCCATCTTTTTCATCCAGCTTATAAAGGCCAAGCCATTCGCGCACGACATAATCGTGTTCCAGCAGGCGGCCATTGTTTTCACCGGCGCTGACATTGCTTTTCAGATTATTTTCATAAACCGCGATGTAAACATCTGCGTTTTTGCGGTCTTCAGCTTTCACAGTCTGCGCCGATGCCTTGACGGTGATTTCACCCGAGGCCTGTGGCGCCAGGCTCAATTGCAGATTGGCGCGCGCCGGTTGTTTCAGGCTGTTGTCTATGGATTGGCTGAAACGCGAACTTTGCCAGCCACGGAAATCGCCGCCATTGAGCATTACCTGTGGCGTATAAACGAAACTGGAGCGGCCAATAGCAGCCACTTGGCGTTGTCTGGCGCTAAAATCAGGTCTTGCGAAGCGGTCTTACCAGCCAATGTAATCCTAGTAGTCCACATGAAACGCCAGCGCTACCACTTTATTCGCGCCAAAACCTGAGCCAGCGATACTGCTCAGCCACTTGTTTGCGGCTGGGCAACTGCTGCAGCCCTCCGAGGTATAGAGTTCGAGCAGGGGCACTGATTGGGCGCCGCTGTGAGCGGAACATTCAGCCGCAATCGCGGCAGCGGGCATGGCAAACATCGCCAGAGGCCAGATCAGGGTAGTAAAAGCAGTAGGTAGTCGCATGATGGTTTCTCCACAGGTTTGATAACAGTCCTCGTGGAAATTGATCGTGTGGCAGCGCCAAACCTTACAAAGGCTTTTCTTGTACCAGGCTTTTTTCTTGGCCGTTCCACGGCGCCACCTTGAGCAGCAGCAGCATGCCCGGCAGGGCGATGACAAAGCAGAATAAAAAGAATGCCACCCAGCCCAGCCATTCCACCAGATAGCCGGTGGCAGCGTTGGCAAAGGTGCGTGGCACCGCCGCCAGACTGGTAAAAAGTGCGAACTGGGTGGCGGTATAGAGCGGGTGCGTAGTGTGGGCGATGTAGGCGACGAATGCCGCTGTACCCAGGCCTACTCCCAGTGCTTCCACGCCGATCACGATGGCCAGCCAAGACAGGCTGTGGCCTACAGTAGCGAGCCAGGCAAACCCTAAAATGGCGACCATCTGTACCACGCCGAAAATCCACAGCGCGCGGTTGATGCCTAGCTTGATCATCCAGATACCGCCCAGCAGGCCACCAATCACGCTGGGCCACAGCCCCGCGTTTTTGGCGACGAGGCCGATTTCTGTTTTGCTGAATCCCATATCCAGATAAAACGGTGTTGCCAGCGCGGTAGCCATACTGTCGCCCAGTTTGTAGAAGAAAATAAACGCCAGCACCGTCAGGGCGCTGGCCATCCCGTGACGCCCAATGAATTCATTGAAGGGGTCAACCACTGCAGCCCTGAGTGTTTTCGGCGCGCCTTGCTTCAATGCCGGTTCGCTGACGAATAAGGTCATGGCGATACCGGGCAGCATGAATAAGGCCGTAATGAGGAACACGCTGCTCCACGGCATATGATCAGCCAGGATGAGCGACAGCGAGCCGGGGATCAGGCCAGCGATTTTGTAGGCATTCACATGCACCGCATTGCCCAGGCCGAGCTCGTTATCCAGCAACAATTCGCGGCGATAGGCGTCCAGCACGGTATCCTGGCTGGCGCTAAAAAACGCGACGATACCGGCAAAGTAGGCAATCGTCCAGATATCAAGCCTGGGGTGAAAAGTGCCAAGCAAGGGTAGGGAGAGTAATAGCGCAATTTGCGTTATCAGCAGCCATCCGCGCCGCCGTCCAAGTGGCGGCGCGTAGCGGTCAAATAGCGGCGCCCAAAGGAATTTCCAGGTGAACGGTAATTGAATCAGCGCAAACAGGCCGATAGCTTTCAAATCCACGCCTTCGGAGCGCAGCCACGCAGGCAACAGGCTAATTAGAATGTAAAGCGGTAAACCAGAGCTGAAGCCGGTAAAGATGCAGATCAGCATGCGCTTGTTGAGCAGCGCTAACCGGATATTGGTGTTATTGGTCATGGCCGTAACCATACCCGAAAATCAACTTCCCGTGCCACAATGTGGCCATGCTTGAACTCAGTTTAATGGCGGCGTTGTTGGTCGGCCTGCTCGGCGGCGGTCATTGCGTCGGCATGTGCGGCGGCATCGTGGCTGCCGTGACCGTGACGCTGCCAAAACAGCAACCGAAAGTCGGCTATCTGTTGGCCTACAACCTGGGTCGCATCGCCAGCTATAGCGCGGCTGGGGTTCTGGCTGGTGCAGTGGGCGCGTCCAGTTTCTTTCTGCAACAGGTGTTGCCGGTGGAAAAAATCCTCTACGCCTTGGCCAGTTCAATGCTGATTGTGCTGGGGCTTTATCTGGCCGGTATCTGGCATGGGGCCACCAAGCTGGAATGGCTTGGCAGCTTGCTGTGGCGGCGCCTGCAACCTTTATCCAAGCGCTTTCTGCCGGTGCAATCCTTAAGCCAGGCTTTTGCGCTCGGCACGCTGTGGGGCTGGTTGCCCTGTGGCCTGGTTTACAGCGTGCTGGTGGCCGCACTCGCCTCTGGCAGCCCGGCTCGGGGCGGGTTGCTGATGCTGGCATTCGGGCTGGGCACTTTGCCCACTTTGCTGGCGATGGGCATGGCCGCAGTGCGGCTTAAAACGCTGCTGCAGAACTTCTGGGTCAGACGAGTGAGTGGTTTGGCCGTGCTGGGCTTTGGCCTAGTAGGCTTGTTTCATATCGCCGCGTTGTAGGCGGTACATCGCCAGGCTGCCCATCAGGTTGGGCATCACGCTGATGGGTTCGCCATCGGTGAGCACGCGGCGCTCTTCGATCCGGATGTTGTGCTCGGCACAGAATCGTTCGAAATCATTGATCGTGCACAAGTGTACATTGGGCGTGTCGTACCACTGGTAAGGCAGGTTTTCCGACACCGGCATCTGCCCCGAAATGATCTGCATGCGGTGACGCCAGTAGCCAAAGTTGGGGAAAGTCACAATGGCTTCATGCCCAACGCGTAGCATTTCCTGCACGATGCCCTCGGTGTGGTGCATGGCTTGCAGCGTTTGTGAAAGTATCACGGTGTCGAATGACTGCGCTTCAAAGCCTGATAGCCCGGCTTCCAGGTCCATCTGGATGACATTGATGCCGGTGCCCATGCAGGCCAGCCAGTTGGCGTCGTCTTTTTCCACACCATAGCCACGTACTTCCAGCGAGCCCTGCAAGAAGTGCAGCAGGGAGCCGTCACCGCAGCCCAAATCCAGTACCTTGGAGCCGAGTTTGACCCAGTCCGCGATGATCGCAAAATCCTGCCTGAACCGTGCAAGCACAGCCAGATTTTCTTTGGATGCGGTCATTTCACACCTCCGGTGTCCACATTCTGCAGGTAAGCACGCAAAATGCTGTGGTAATGCGGGTCGGGCATGAGGAAGGCATCGTGGCCGTGCACTGCGGTGACCTCGGCATAGCTCACCGATAGCTCATTATCCAGCAACGCCTTGACGATCTCGCGCGAACGCGCAGGCGAGAAGCGCCAGTCGCTGGTGAACGAAAC
>JADGRN010000112.1 GCA_017880825.1 Methylophilaceae bacterium
TGGCTATGCAGCACCACGCTACATAGCAATGAATATAGACGAAGGCGAGCCAGGCACTTTCAAGGATCGCTACTATTTGGAGTTGGATCCCCACCGCTTTATAGAAGGCATGCTGATAGCCGCCTGGGCCGTTGGCATAGACAAAATCTGGGTCTATCTGCGCGATGAATACGCGGGCTGCCGCCAGATACTGGAAACCGAATTCGCAAAACTCAAAGCCAATCCCCCTGCTGACATGCCAGATATAGAGTTAAGACGTGGTGCTGGCGCCTATATCTGCGGCGAAGAATCGGCCATGGTCGAGTCCATCGAAGGCAAGCGCGGCATGCCGCGGCTGCGCCCGCCGTTCCTGGCGGAAGTCGGCCTGTTTGGCCGCCCTACGCTGGTACACAATATGGAATCCGTGTACTGGGTGCGCGACATCGTTGAAAAAGGCACGGAGTGGTTCACCGCGCATGGACGTCATGAGCGTAAAGGCCTGCGCTCGTTCTCGGTCAGCGGTCGCGTGCAAAATCCCGGCGTGCATCTGGCTCCTGCCGGTATCACCATGCGTGAGCTGATTGCCGAATATTGCGGCGGCATGCTGGACGGCCATGAGTTCTATGGCTACTTCCCCGGTGGCGCCTCAGGCGGCATTCTGCCTGCCAGCCTGGGTGATGTGCCGCTGGATTTCGATACGCTCAATCAATACGACTGCTTCATCGGCTCCGCCGCAGTAATCGTGTTCTCGCAACATGACCGCGCACGCGACCTGGCGCTCAACTCACTCAAGTTCTTTGAAGATGAATCCTGCGGTAAGTGCACGCCGTGCCGCGCAGGCACTTCCAAAGCGGTCAAACTGATGGAAAAATCGACCTGGGATCAGCCCTTGCTAAACGAGCTATCCGGCGCGATGATGGACGCTTCCATCTGCGGCCTTGGCCAAGCAGCGCCTAACCCTATCAGCTGCGTAATCAAGTATTTCCCGCAAGAGTTATTAAAATAGGCATAAAGCCATGAATGCACCCATAAGTTTAGGAAACACTATCGCCTTTAACCTCAACGGCAACACCGTTGAGGCATTCGAGGGCGAGACCATCATCCAGGCCGCCAAGCGTAATGGCGTCGAAATCCCCTATCTATGCTACATGGAGGGCATGCGCCCGGACGGTAACTGCCGTTCCTGCATGGTGGAAATCAAGGGCGAACGCGTACTGGCACCCTCATGCTGCCGTACACCCAAGCCGGATATGCAAGTCAGCAGCAACAACGAGCGCGCCGTCGCCTCACAAAAAATGGTGCTGGAACTGCTGCTCGCAGATATGCCCAAACACGACTATAAACCGGATAACGAGCTGACCTACTGGGCAACCAAGCTGGGTGTTGCCAATCCACGCTTCGAGCCGCGCATGTCGCCAGATGCTGATTTGTCCAACCCTGCCATTGCCGTCAATCTGGACGCCTGCATCCAGTGCACGCGCTGCGTACGTGCCTGCCGCGAGGAACAGGTGAATGATGTGATCGGCTACGCTTTCCGCGGCGGTCATTCAGAAATCGTGTTCGATATGCGCGACCCGATGGGAGATTCGACTTGCGTCACCTGCGGCGAGTGCGTACAAGCCTGCCCGACCGGGGCGTTGGCGCCGGCGAAAAATGCCGCGCAAATCGTACCGGACAAAAAAGTGGATTCGGTCTGCCCCTACTGTGGCGTTGGCTGCCAGCTGACCTATCACGTCAAGGACAATCAAATTATCCAGGTAGTGGGCCGCGATGGCCCGGCCAACCATGGCCGTCTGTGCGTCAAGGGCCGCTATGGCTTCGATTACCCCAAGCACCAGCACCGCCTGACCAAGCCCTTGATTCGCCGTTCTGACGCGCCCAAGTCTGAAAATTACAGCATAGACCCGGCCGACCCGTTTGCAGCATTCCGCGAAGCGACCTGGGATGAGGCACTGGATTTCGCCGCCAATGGCTTCAAAAAAATTCTGCGTGAAAAAGGCAAATATGCGCTGGCGGGCTTCGGCTCGGCCAAGGGCAGCAATGAAGAAGCCTATCTGTTCCAGAAACTGATACGCACTGGCTTCGGCACCAACAATGTGGACCATTGCACCCGCCTGTGCCACGCCTCGTCTGTCGTCGCATTGCTGGAAGGCGTGGGCTCGGGCGCGGTGTCCAACCCGGTGGCCGATGTGCAGTATTCGGAAGTCATCGTCATCATCGGCGCCAACCCCATCGTCAACCATCCGGTAGCGGCCACCTTCATCAAGAATGCGGTAAAAAAAGGCGCCAAACTGATATTGATAGACCCGCGCCGCACCGAACTGGCACGGCTTGCCACGCACTACCTGGGGTTCAAGCCGGATACTGATGTCGCCCTGCTCAACGCCCTGTTGCATGTGATTGTCACTGAAGGCCTGGTTGACGAGAAGTTTGTTGCAGAGCGTACCGAAAATTACGAAGCGCTTAAAGAAAATATCAAAGGCTATAGTCCAGAAGTGATGGGGCCAATTTGCGGCATTGATGCAGAAACAATTAGGCAAGTTGCGCGGCTGTATGCCAAATCCAAAGCTTCTATCATTTTTTGGGGCATGGGTATTTCACAGCATGTGCACGGCACTGACAATGCACGCTGTTTAATTGCACTTTCCATGGTCACCGGCCAAGTCGGGCGCCGCGGCACCGGTCTGCATCCCCTGCGCGGACAGAACAACGTACAAGGCGCGTCCGACGTGGGCTTGATCCCCATGAGCTTCCCCGACTATGTGCGCGTGGACGATCCTGTGGCGCATGCCAAATTCGAGACGCTATGGAGAACCCCACTGGATAGCAAACCTGGCCTCACCGTGGTCGAAATCATTGATGCCGCTTGCGAGGGCAAGATCACCGGCATGTATGTCGAAGGTGAAAACCCGGCCATGTCTGATCCTGACACACACCATGTGCGCCTGGGGCTATCCCGTCTGCAGCATCTGGTAGTACAGGACATTTTCATGACCGAAACCGCCTATCTGGCCGACGTCATCCTGCCTGCCAGCACCCATGCGGAAAAACTCGGGACTTTTACCAATACCGACAGAATGGTGCAGATAGGCCGCCCAGCCATGGATATGCCTGGCGACGCCAGACAGGACTTATGGATTATCCAGGAACTGGGCAAACGCCTGGGGCTGGACTGGAATTATGCCGGGCCGGAAGACGTATTCAATGAAATGCGCCTCGCCATGCCCAGTATTGCGGGCATCACCTGGAAGCGCCTGGAAAATGAAGGCGCTGTCACCTATCCCTGCGAACATGAAGGTGATCCGGGCGAAGAGGTGATCTTCCACGATACTTTCCCGCGCCCCAATGGCCGCGCCAAGCTGGTTCCGGCAGATATCATCCACGCGGATGAACGCCCGGATGCCGACTATCCCATGGTGCTGATTACCGGCCGCATGCTGGAGCACTGGCATACCGGCAGCATGACGCGCCGTTCCAGTGTGCTGGATGCGATTGAACCAGCTCCAGTTGCCAGCATCCATCCGCTTGATCTGGATGTGCTGAACGCAAAGGCCGGAGACATCATCACCGTGGAATCACGTCGCGGTAAGCTCGCGCTGATTGCGCGTGCTGATGACGGCATTCCGCGCGGCTCGGTGTTCATCGCCTTCTGCTACTACGAAGCTGCCGCCAACCTGCTTACCAATCCGGCGCTGGACCCATTCGCCAAGATTGCGGAAGTAAAATACTGCGCTGTGCGGCTGAAAAAGGGTGGAGAAATTCCGACTGACTTGGGATACCATAGCGAAGCAACTTTGGCTTAATAACATAACAACCTGAGCTTACCCTATGCCCCCTGCTGCCAAGCCTTCTACTACCCCGCCACGTACTGCAAAGGCCCCTGTAACCAAAGCTGCAGTTGCCAAACGCCGTAGCGCAAAACCATCCAGGGCAAAGTCTCTGGGTATTGCCGAATTAAAGATCAAACTTGTGCGCAACTTGAACCAGATGAACGGTTGGCTGCGGCTTTGGTTTATGCTTTCCATTCTATGCGGGATAGTCTTTATTACGTTCGCGATAAATTCCCTGCCCAACAGTGGCGATATCCAAAAAGCATGGGCACAGGAAGTCTTGCAAGTCCTGGCTGCCGATATGTCTAAAACTTTAAATAAAGAAGTTTCGCCGGCGGAACTTAAACTGATCGACAGTTTTCGCGGCAAGAGTGATAAAGAAATTACCCGCGAATGGACCACTGCCGCAAAAAATATCAACCTTGATGACCCCGGGCAAAAGAGCCTCACCGCATACAAAGCAAACGTCCTGAATATTGAGCATCGCTACCACGAAAAACTGGACAACTTGTTCAATGAACAGATGAAATATGTCTTCATCGCATTTCTGCTATGGTTTGCCACATCGATTGCCGTGCTTGTTCTTGGCTACTCGGTCGCATGGATATATCGTGGGTTCAAGCCAAGTAACAGTTTGCAGAATAACAAGGGCTGATCGTTCTCTAATGCAATTTTATGTGCCAAAGTAGGACGTCTATTTTACGTTAGCCCTCGCAAAAAGTCGGTATGCGCTATCAAGGGAAAATAACTAATTGGAAAGATGACCAAGGCTTTGGATTCATCACCCCGAACGGTGGCGGAAAACAAGTCTTCGTTCACATCAAGTCGTTTGCAAACCTACAACGAAGGCCAGTCGGAAACGAAATCGTGACCTACGAACTCAAGACCGATACCAATGGTCGAGCGCAGGCTGGGAGTGTCGCATTCGTCGGCGAGCGTGTACCGTCGGCCACCTTATCTGAGCGTAGCAACGTATCCCTTATATTCGCAGCGGCTTTTCTCCTCTTTGTGGTGGGGTCGGCTTTTGCCGGTAAGTTGCCATTTGTTGTTCTGGGCCTCTATCTTGTTGCGAGCGCCGTCGCATTTGTCGCCTACGCACTCGATAAATCAGCCGCAAGAAACAATCAATGGCGAACTCCAGAGAGCACCCTGCACCTTTTCGCGTTGGTTGGTGGCTGGCCAGGCGCCTTAGCCGCACAAAAACTGCTTCGACACAAATCCAAAAAGCAGTCTTTTCAAATTGTGTTTTGGACTACCGTCGTTCTTAATTGTGGCGCTTTCGGCTGGTTATTCTCGCCCACGGCTGCCGGGGTGCTTCATTCCATTCTTGATGCGGCATGAGGACTAACCCATCAATAAACCGGCTCGCCAGCAGGCTATGCTTGTTGTCGTCCGATAATTACAGACGTTGGACGAGATGATGAACTGTTCAGGAATTGATCATCCTCAGCAGATTGATTTGATCACTCGCGATGGCGACATATTTCGCCTGGTTCTGGTCGAGCAATGTGTGCTCACCGACACGTGCGAGTGTCCGTCAATGCTCGTCAATCGCTGGGTGATCGCAATTCCCGCAGCGCCGAGCTTCGCATCAAGCTCGATGAGCACGAGCTCCGGGATGACCAGGCCGAGGGCACGGCCGATCTCGCCGGCGATGATCTCCGCCACCAGCACCCGCGG
>JADGRN010000113.1 GCA_017880825.1 Methylophilaceae bacterium
CCGATTTATGCGCGGTGAACGCGCCAATCAACGGATGACCAAGCATGTAGAGGTCACCAATGGCATCCAGCACCTTGTGTTTGACAAATTCGTCATCGTAACGCAGACCGTCGCCATTCAGGATGCGGTATTCGTCCAGCACGATGGCATTGTCCAGGCTACCGCCGCGTGCCAGGCCCATGGAACGCAGGGCTTCGACCTCGTGCACGAAGCCAAAAGTACGTGCGCGGCTGACTTCCTTGATGTAGGAGTTATCCGCAAAATCGATGCTGACGTTCTGGCTGGAATGCTCGAACACCGGATGGTCAAAATCAATGGTGAAATCAATCTTGAAGCCGAAGTAAGGATCAAAGCGCACGAACTTATCGCCTTCGCGCACCTCCACCGACCTTTTGATACGGATGAATTTTTTCAGTGCAGGTTGTTCGACAATGCCGGCCGATTGCAGGAGGAAAACAAAGGGGCCGGCACTACCGTCCATAATGGGTACTTCCGCAGCGCTGAGATCGACATAGGCGTTATCGATACCGAGACCTGCAAAAGCCGACATCAGATGCTCCACCGTGGCGATACGCACGCCGTTTTGCTCCAACGCAGAGCATAGACGGGTATCACATACGGCATCAGGCTGCGCCTTGATTTCCACCGGTACGGGCAGATCGACCCGGCGGAAGACGATGCCGGTATTGGGCGCAGCCGGGCGCAAGGTCAGATAGACCTTGTCGCCGGTATGCAGTCCAATGCCGGTGGCGCGCATGACATTTTTTAGTGTCCGTTGTTTAAGCACTGTGGAACTCTTTTCGGAAATTATTCCCATTAGTTATTTGAAATCATAGCACATTTTCTATTTTTACCCATCATGGCATGACCTGGAATAAGCAAGTTTCGCTCCTCAATCGGCCTGCTTGCGCAAAAACGCAGGGATATCATATTCCTCAACCCCTTGCATCTTCATCGCTTCCACTTGCGCACGACGACCATTCGACGTGAACACCGCCGGGCTTTCTTCTTCAGCCGAGCTACCGACAAAAATCGCCTGATTGGTCGTGCCATCACGTACCTGCGTCATCATGCGCAACTCCGGTTTTTGCTGACGGCGGCCTGCAGCACCGGTCAGGCCAGTAGCCACCATGGTCACACGCAAGCTGTCGCCGATAGATTCGTCGAACACATTGCCGATGATCACCGTCGCATCTTCAGCAGTGAATTCCTTGATGGTGTTCATCACATCGTAGTATTCCTTCATCTTGAAAGAAGCAGGACTGGCGGTGATATTCACCAAAACGCCGCGTGCATTGGCCAGGTTGACATCTTCCAGCAGCGGACTGGCAACTGCCTGCTCGGCAGCGATACGCGCACGGTTTGGGCCGGAGGCCAAAGCTGACCCCATCATCGCCATACCCATTTCCGACATTACGGTGCGCACGTCGGCAAAGTCGACGTTGACCAGGCCCGGGCAATTGATGATTTCCGCAATACCGGCAACTGCGTTATGCAGCACGTCATTGGCGGCTCTGAAGGCTTCGAGGAAAGGTATATCCTCGCCCAACACCTGCATCAGCTTCTCATTCGGGATCACGATCAGAGAGTCAACATGCTTGGAAAGTTCTTCCAGGCCATCCTGTGCCACCTTGGTGCGTTTGCCTTCAAACGCAAAGGGTTTGGTCACCACAGCCACGGTCAGGATGCCCATTTCCTTGGCAACTTCGGCAATGATGGGCGCTGCGCCTGTGCCCGTGCCACCGCCCATGCCGGCAGCGATGAACAGCATATCCGCACCATCAATCGTTTCGGCGATGCGGTCGCGATCTTCCAGCGCTGCTTCGCGACCGATTTCCGGACGTGCGCCCGCACCCAGGCCCTTGGTAATGTCGATGCCGATCTGCAAAATGACTTTAGCCTGGCTTTTATTGAGCGCCTGCATATCGGTATTGGCGCAAATAAACTCGACCCCGCCAATTGCTTTTTCGATCATGTGCGCTATTGCGTTGCCGCCGCAACCACCGACACCGATGACTTTGATGACGGCCTCTTGTGAGTCCTTATCCATAATCTCAAACATTTTGTTGCCTCCTTAATTATCTGCCTAACAAAAACTGCCCAAAAAATCACTCAAAAAACCAACTGCACGATCTAAAAATTGCCTTGAAACCAACTCTTCATTTTCTCCAACACGCGCCCAAAAGAACTCGATTCCATCTGTCCCTGTAAATGCCGTTCCACCTGCTGCTTGCCCATGAGAACCAGGCCCACACCGGTGGCATAGCGCGGATTACCCACCACCTCGGACAGTCCGCCGACATAGCGCGGCATGCCCAATCTGACCGGCATATGGAAGATTTCCTCGCCCAGTTCCACCATGCCGCGCATCATGGCGGAGCCGCCGGTAATGACAATGCCGGAGGCGATCATTTCTTCCATACCACTGCGGCGCAGTTCGTTCAGCACCAGCTCATAGAGCTCAACGATGCGTGGCTCGATGACCTCGGCCAAGGTCTGTAGCGAGAGCTGGCGTGCATCACGGCCATCTACCCCCGGCACTTCAACGACTTCTCTCGGTTCGGCCAATTGACGTAAAGCGCATCCATACTTGATCTTGATTTCTTCTGCCGACTGGGTAGGGGTACGGAACGCCACCGCCACGTCGTTAGTAATCTGGTCGCCGGCAATCGGCACCACAGCGGTATGGCGGATGGCGCCCTGCTTGAACACCGCAATGTCCGTGGTGCCGCCACCTATATCCACCAGGCACACACCCAACTCTTTCTCATCCTCAGTCAGCACAGCGGTGCTGGATGCCAGCGGTTGCAGAATCAAATCGCTCACTTCGAGACCACAACGCTTGATGCACTTGACGATGTTTTGTGCCGCAGCCACTGCGCCGGTGACGATATGCACTTTCACTTCCAGTTTCATGCCGCTCATGCTGATGGGCTCGCGCACGTCTTCCTGGCTATCGATGATGAATTCCTGCGTCAGGATGTGCAGAATCTGCTGGTCAGATGGCAGCGCCACAGCGCGCGCGGTTTCAATCACGCGATCTACATCGGCCTGTGATACCTCGCCATCCTTGATCTTCACCATGCCATGCGAATTCAAGCTCTTGATATGGCTGCCGGCGATGCCGGTGAACACCGTGCTGATCTTGCAATCCGCCATCAGTTCAGCTTCTTCTATCGCACGCTGGATGGCCTGCATGGTGGAATCGATATTGACCACCACACCTTTCTTCAAACCCCGCGAAACGTGCTGCCCGAGGCCGATGACTTTGAGCCCGCCATCCAGCTGTAACTCGGCGACTATCGCCACGATCTTGGATGTACCGATATCCAATCCGACGATGAGATTTTTATCTTCTCTGACTCTACTCATTTAGCTCTCCAAATACCGATTTCTGTTGGCCGCCAATCAGGCGGCCCCTGTTTCACTAATTGCCACGCCCTTGGCTGGCTTATGCGTCGCCGCTTGCGCTGGTTTACGCACGGCAAAGCCATTGGGATAACGTAAATCGGCATAACTCACTGCCACGCCAAGATGCGCCAGGGTCTGGCTGTATACCCCGGCAAATTTCTCCAGGCGCGTCTCCATGTCTTCACGTCCCAGTTCAATCACCATGCCGTTGTCGGTACCTATCTGCCATGCCCGACGCGGCGATAAAACCAGCTGCGTCACTTTCATCGCGGTCGGTGCCAGTAGCTTGCTGTAAGTGCTGTAATGCTCAGCCACTTCGCGCACACCATCTCCCGGCCCGTAGAACACCGGCAAATCGCTATCCGACGCTGCATGAAACAGCTCGCCATAACTATTCACCAGTGCGATGTTGCCCCAGCGCGCCAGCTCTTTATGTTCTTCCACCACCACCTCCAGCTGATCAGGCCAGCGCCGCCGTACGTTCACATTGCGCACCCAGGGCAGCTTCTGAAAAGCGTCGCGCGTTTGTGCCAAGTCCAGCGTGAAAAAATTACCCTTCAAATGCTGGCCTACAATCAACTTCAACTGCTCGCGCGTAACATGGCTCAATTGCCCATCCACCTTTACCTCCCGCAAAGGGAAAATCGGCAGATGCACCACCATGAACAGCACGCCATAGAGCAAAAGCACTGCGGCCAGGGCATATAAAAAATTAGCTGTCCAGTGCAGGATTTGCGGCTTATCCCACACGGGCCAACTCCAGTATCCGCAACACCAGCGCGTCAAAGCTGATTCCCGCTGCCTTGGCTGCCATCGGCACCAGGCTGTGATCGGTCATTCCGGGCGAGGTATTCACTTCTATAAAGTAATGTTGTCCGGCTTCGTCCATCAGAAAATCCACCCGCCCCCAACCGCGCCCGCCAACGATGCGGAAAGCCTGTAATGCTTCGGCGCGAATCTGCGCCTCTTTTTCTGGCGACAGGCCGCAAGGGCATAAATACTGGGTGTCGTCGCGCAGATATTTGGCTTCGTAATCGTAGAACTCGTTGGTCGGCACGATGCGAATCACCGGCAGTGCGTCGTCACCCAGAATGCCCACGGTGTATTCACCACCGCCGACAAAGCGTTCGGCCAGCACCAAAGGGTCTGACCTGGCCGCTTCTTCATAGGCCGCCCGCAATTTCCCCGTTTGCCTAACTTTGGTGATGCCGATGCTGGAGCCTTCATTGGCCGGCTTGACGAACAGAGGTAAGCCCAGTTTGGCTTCAACGGCTGCAAAATCGCTGGCAGCATCGATTAATTCAAAATCCGGCGTGGCAATCCCGCTAGCGTGCCACAGCAATTTGGTGCGCCACTTATCCATGCCCACGCTGGATGCCATTACGCCGCTACCGGTATAGGGAATATCCATTATTTCCAGCGCACCCTGGATGGTGCCGTCTTCGCCATAGCGCCCATGCAATGCAATAAATACGCGGTCAAACACTTCCAGCTCGTGCAATGGCCGATTTGCCGGGTCGAAGGCATAGGCATCCACGCCGCTACGCAGCAAGGCTGCCATCACCGCGGCGCCACTTTTCAGCGAGACCTCGCGTTCAGCGGAGCGCCCGCCCAACAACACTGCGACTTTTCCAAAGCCCTTACTCATGAACTACTTCTCCAATGACTCTTACTTCCTGCTGCAATTCCACACCTTGTTCGCGCTTTACCGTCTCACGCACATGCGCTATCAGCCGCTCTATATCTGCCGCGGTCGCCGTGCCCAGATTGACAATGAAATTGGCATGTTTTTCCGACACCTGTGCACCGCCGATGACAAAGCCTTTGAGGCCACAGGCTTCTATCAGTCGCGCGGCATAGTCCCCCGACGGATTGCGAAACACCGAACCAGCATTAGGCCAATTCAAAGGCTGAGTGGCCAAGCGCCTGGCCAGCAGGCTTTTAATCTTCTGCTCGGATTCACTCGCGGCGCCATCTGGCAGGGCAAGCCAGGCAGCGATAAACCATTCGTCTAATTTTTTGTTACC
>JADGRN010000114.1 GCA_017880825.1 Methylophilaceae bacterium
ACGACCGCGTCATTGATGAGTGAGCTGCGTGAAGTATGCCGCTCTTTGGCAAGTTCGTCTAGCTGCACCAGCTCTGCGGGATCAAGTGCGAGGCCTAGCTGGATCTTGTGGTCCATACCGTTGTGTCCTTATTTCAGAAAAGGCTGCTTAGAGGTACAAGTGTGTGAGGAACTAAAGGGGTCAGCATCGATTATGCTTCACAAATCAATGTCCCTACTAACTTAAAGCGTAAAAAAAGGGGCTTGACGCCCATTTTTATTTATCTCAGTCAGGTAGTCAGGTAGGGTGGGCAGATTTCTGCCCACGTGGTAATTAATGATTGGTGGTCAATAAGTTGCCCACCCTACTAATGTGTCAAATCTAGCCAAAAACAAAAAAGCCAAGCAACTGCTTGGCTTTTTTATATTTAATAATAAAACTAAGCTGAAAAGGAAGACCCGCAACCGCAGGTGCTGGTCGCATTCGGGTTACGAATGACAAACTGCGAGCCTTGCAGGCTATCCTGATAGTCGATTTCTGCGCCCATCAGATATTGCAAACTCATGGGATCAATCAACAGGGTTACGCTGTCGCGCTCGATTTGGGTATCGTCTTCATTCACCACTTCTTCAAAGGTGAAGCCGTACTGGAAGCCGGAACACCCGCCACCGCTGACGAATACGCGCAGCTTGAGGTCGGGTGAGCCTTCTTCTTCAATCAATTCTTTGACTTTCTTCGCCGCATTGTCGGTAAAGACCAGCGGGCTTGGCATTTCAGTTACAGGTAATTCGGCTACTGTATTCATGGTGTGCTCCTTAAACTCTTCATTTGATTCATTATCCAACGCTTATCAACAGGGGTCAACCTTTGTCGACCATCAGCGGATCAACATGCGCTTCAACCGCCGCATCACCTAGGTAGATCAACTTGCCTTCAATCACTGCTCCGGTATGCATTTCCAACGATTTATAACTGACATCTCCAGAGACACGCGATTTTAATTGTAGTTCCGCATACTCCCGCGCATACACCGGCCCCAACACTTTGCCGTTAATCACCACGTGAGACACGGTGATGGCCCCTTCAATGCGGCCATGCTCGCTCAGTACCAGCGTACCCGGGCTGGCGCTTTTTTCGCTGACATTGCCGCGTATGGTGCCGTCAACGCGCAAACCGCCGCTGAATTCAATATCCCCTTCCAGCCTGGTTTCCGCACCTATCAGCGTATCAATACGGTTCTGCGGTTTGCTACGATTTCTGGAGAACATGGTTATCCTTTTCGGCCAAACTGAGTTGAAAAAACTCAACCCGGCAAATTGACTGCCTCACTAATCTTGGGCTGATTCGACCCCATTTCAAGGAAGTCGGCTTCCAATGTTTGTCCTGTGACGCCTTTTGGCAGGGTAAAGCTGCCGTCAAGACGCTGATAATACTTGAAGTTGACCTTGAGCGCAGGCGGCCCATCATTGGCAGCTACCGCAACCGTCACCGGTTTTCCATCCTGCAATCCGCTAAGATTCAGTTTAAGGTTGCCCTGTACCGTTTTATCGTGGCGGCCCGACTGCACCAGCAGGATATGATATTCATACTGACCGGCCTGTGCGCCTTTAGCCAGCTTGAAACTGTGGAATTTAAGCACGCCTGTCCCATCGCTTTCGGCCAGTATGCTCTTATAGAAAGCCACATCTTCTTTGAGCTGCATACCTTCATCCTGCAATACCGCCAGCTCCTTCGCCAGACTGATCTGTGCTGCGTGTTCCACCTGCAACTGCCGCTCGCTGTATACCGCCTTGGCCTGTAGCGACTGATTTTCCTGTGCCAGTTGCTGCAGCTTGTTGACCGGGCTGCCAAAGCCTTCCATTGCCAGTTGCCAATAGCAAACAATATATCCCACAAAAACCAGCAGCAATACCCCTGCTACACGCCAATACCAGGGGACTGCAGGCCGCACCGCAACGGTTGAGGCAGCTGCGCCAAAGGGCCGTTTCATTCTGCGCAACTGGCGTCTCATGGCAGCAGCGGTACAAGCTCCAGACCCATGTTTTCCGCAAAGCCAAACATGATATTCATATTTTGCACCGCCTGGCCTGCCGCACCCTTAACCAGGTTATCGATTACCGACAGTACCACCACGGTATCGCCACCCTGTGGGCGGTGCACGGCAATCCGGCACTGGTTGGAACCACGTACCGAGCGTGTCTCCGGATGCGCGCCTTGGGGCAACACATCAACAAAGTATTCATTTTGGTAACGCTGCTCGAATAATGCCTGTAAATCCACTTCTTTTGTCAGTCTGGCGTAAAGCGTCGCGTGGATGCCGCGGATCAATGGCGTCAGATGCGGCACAAAAGTCAGGCCAACCTTCTTACCTGCCATGTCGGTCAGGCCCTGGCTGATTTCCGGCAAATGCCGGTGCCCGGCCACGCCATAGGCCTTGAAGTTATCGCCAGCTTCTGCAAACAGGAACTGTGTCTCCGTTTTGCGTCCAGCACCGCTGACGCCCGATTTGGCATCGGCAATGAGCGCGGTTTCATCCACCACTCCGGCTTCCAGCAAGGGCATGAAGCCCAACTGTACCGACGTGGGGTAGCAACCCGGGTTAGCGACCAGTCTGGCATTACGAATTTGTTCCCGGTTCAGCTCAGGCAAGCCATATACCGCTTGCGCTACCAGATCAGGGCAGGCGTGCGTCATGCCATACCATTTTTCCCACACCGCGATATCCTGAATACGAAAATCCGCGGCCAGATCAACCACACGCACGCCCTTATCCAGCAGAGCAGGAGCCTGCTGCATGGCAATACCATTCGGTGTGGCGAAAAACACCACATCACAGGCGTTTAGATCTGCCTGGGCGGGATCAGTAAAAGCCTGATCAATATAGCCGCGTAAACTGGAGAACATATCAGCCACCGGCAGACCCGCTTCGCCACGCGAAGTAATGACTGCAAGTTCAGCCTGCGGGTGCAGCGCCAGCAGGCGCAGCAATTCGACACCGGTATATCCGGTACCCCCGACAATTCCGACTTTTATCTTGGCTGTTTGCATGGAACTTTCAAATGCTTAGTGTTAGACATGGCTAGCAAAACGATCACCAGCGAATCAATATAATTAGGCGCCCTTAAAAAGGCAACAAAAAGCGCGCTGAAAACAAAAAAGCCGCACTGGGCGGCTTTTTCTGACAATCCCTAAGCTTAACGCTTGGAGAACTGTTTGCGACGGCGCGCCTTGTGCAGACCAACTTTTTTACGTTCAACTTCACGTGCATCGCGTGTGACGAAACCCGCCTTGGACAATGCACTTTTCAGTGCAGCATCGTAGTCTATAAGCGCGCGGGTGATACCGTGGCGCACAGCACCCGCCTGGCCGGATTCACCGCCACCCTCAACGTTAACCATAATATCGAAGCTGCCTTCGTTATTGGTTAAAGCCAGTGGCTGACGCAATATCATACGTGCGGTTACACGTGAGAAGTACTCATCGGCAGGCTTGTCATTCACCACAATATTGCCTTTGCCTGACTTCAGGAATACACGGGCTACCGAGCTTTTGCGGCGGCCAGTACCGTAGTTATATTTACCAATCATCGTTTATCCTTACGCTTGGCTTTGGATTTTCAGAGGTTGCGGCTGTTGCGCCACGTGGTCATGCTTGGCACCAGCATACACCTTCATCTTGCGGAACATGGCGTAGCCCAGTGGGCCCTTGGGCAACATACCCTTGACGGCTTTTTCCAAAGCACGGCCTGGGAAGCGATCCTGCATCTTGCCGAAAGTGGTGGTGGAAATACCACCTGGATAGCCAGAGTGGCGGTGGTACAGCTTGTCGCCAGCCTTGTTACCGGTCACTTTAATCTTGTCGGCGTTAATCACGACAATATAGTCGCCCGTATCAACGTGCGGCGTGTAGATGGTTTTATGCTTGCCGCGCAGGCGGTGCGCAATTTCGCTCGCCAAACGGCCCAGCACCAGATCCGTGGCATCTACCACGAACCAATCGCGCTTTACTTCGTGCGCTTTAGCAGAAAAGGTTTTCATCGGACTACCAGTGATTGCTGAAAAAATTTAAGAGGGCGATTTTATGTCATCGCTCAAGCGCTTGTCAAACAGTATCTGGATATCCCAAGGAACCTCTAATCAAGTCCGCGCTTAGTTTCTTAGACCAGATAGCTGGCGAAAAGACCGCAAAAGACCGCCGCGCCCAGCCAATTGTTGTGCAGGAACGCCCTGAAACACCTGGTGGACTCACGCTGGTGGATCAGGCTGTAATGATACAGCGCAATCGCGGCAGCCACGGCCAGACCGAGATAATACGGCCATTTTCGGCCGAGCATCATGCCAACTCCAACCAGTATTGCCAGCATGGCAGCATAGCAAAGCATGATCGCAACCACGTCGAATCGCCCAAACAGCAAGGCCGAGGTACGGATGCCTATTTTCCTATCGTCTTCGCGGTCTACCATGGCGTATTCAGTATCGTAGGCTATGGCCCACAAGATATTGGCAGCCAGCATCCACCAAGCCAAAGGCGGCACTGCATCAACCTGTGTGGCAAAAGCCATGGGGATACCAAAGCCGAAGGCAATCCCCAGATAAGCCTGTGGAATCGCGATAAAGCGCTTGCTAAACGGGTAGCTCGCAGCGAGGAACAAGGCTACGAAAGACAGCATGATGGTGCGCTGATTGAGAAACAGCACCAGCCCGAACGCCAGCAGACACAAGCCTGCAGCCAGCATCAAGGCCTCGCGCGCACTGACTTCGCCGGTCACCAGCGGCCGGTTTTGTGTACGTTCGACATGCGCATCAAATTTACGATCGGCCAGGTCGTTCATCACGCAGCCCGCTGAACGCATCAGCACGGTGCCCAGCACGAAAATCCACACCAGGATCCAGTTGGGGTGGCCGTACCCGGCAATCCACAGCGCCCACAAAGTAGGCCAGAGCAGCAGCAGTATGCCTATCGGTTTGTCCAGCCGCATCAGACGTTCATAAGCGTCCAGCTTTTGCGCCAGCTTCATAGTTTGAGTACCTCAGGCAAAAAAACTTCGGTCACCAGTATGGGCCAGTTTTTCAGCAAGAACACCGAGCGCCTTGCCCACAACTCGCTTGGCATCTGGTCCAGCGCTGCTGTGGCCCTTGCAAACAAAGGATGATGCGACGACAGTTTGCAATAACTCAAAGGTGTACGCACTACTCTGGGATCGGCAAACAAGGCCGCACCCAGCGGCCGCGCACCCAAGCCACCGAGTTTTTGCCAGTTCCCATGCAAACTGGCATGCGGCAACACACTGTGCGCGAACACTACCGGCTTATTTTCGCAATACAGGTATACCTCGCGCAATAACGCATAACGGTGCGGCTGTAACCCTAATAGCACTGCTTCATCCATGTTCGCCCTGGCATTACGCTGAGTCAATGGTTTCACAGCAAAGCTGTCGCAGCTTGATTGCAAGCGGCCTG
>JADGRN010000018.1 GCA_017880825.1 Methylophilaceae bacterium
GCCAATCAGGATGCGGCGCTTGACCTCGGCACCGAAGCCCTCGGCGCGACTTTTGCAGTACATATCCATGAGGTCGGTGTATTCAGCAGCGCGATGACCATAGCGCACGCCGTCATATCTCGACAAATTACTGGAGGCCTCAGCTGGAGCGAGTACGTAATACACGGGAATAGACAGCATGGTGTTGGGCAGGCTGATATCGACAATATTGGCGCCCAGCTTGCGGTATTCAGCAATCGCCTCTTGCACTACCTTACCGACCGCGCCATCCAGGCCTTCAGCGAAGTATTCCTTGGGCAGGCCAACTTTCAAGCCGGTCAGAGGCTTGCCGAGATTTAGATTGTAAAGTCCGAGTGTGTAGTCTTCTTTTACGCGATTGAGACTGGTGGAATCGCGCTCATCGAAGCCGGTCATGACGTTCAGCATCAGCGCCATGTCTTCGCAAGACTTGGCCATGGGGCCAGCCTGGTCAAGGCTGGAGGCGAAAGCGATCATGCCATAGCGTGACACCAAGCCATAGGTTGGCTTGAGGCCGGAGAATCCACACAGTGAAGCCGGCTGGCGGATGGAGCCGCCGGTATCGGTGCCGGTCGCTGCGGCACACAAGCGCGCTGCGATAGCGGCGGCACTGCCGCCCGAACTGCCGCCGGGGACGCGGGTTCTATCCCAGGGGTTTTTCACGCCGCCAAAATACGAGGTCTCGTTGGACGAACCCATGGCGAATTCATCCATATTGGTCTTGCCCAGATTCACCGCGCCTGCCGCATCGAAGCGCTCGATGACACCGGCATCATAGGGTGCTGTGAAATTGGCCAGCATCCTGGATCCACAGGTGGTTTTCCAGCCCTTGGCACAAAAAATATCTTTCTGGGCGATAGGAATGCCGGTCAGCGCTTGCGCATTACCCTGGGCAATGCGCTGGTCAGCGGCGGCGGCCTGTACCAGAGATTTTTCCTGATCCAGCGTGATATAGGCATTGATGTCAGGGTTATGCCGGACGATGCGTTTGAGGAATTCACGTGTCATTTCCACGCTGGAAATCTCTTTGCCGGCGAGCATGGCTGCCAGTTGTTTAAGGCTGCTATTAATCATGTTCTAAAGACTATTCAATAACTTTGGGGACGAGGTACAAGCCGTTTTCCACGGCCGGTGCTATGGACTGGAACAATTCGCGCTGGTTTGTTTCAGTCACGACATCCTCGCGCAAGCGCTGCGTTAAGTCCTGTGAATGCGACATTGGGGTAATGCCTGTAGTATCCACCGCCTGCATCTGCTCGATGAGGCCAAGAATGCCGGAGAGCTTGTATAATGTAGCCTCGGCTTCGGCATCGTTCACTTCGATGCGTGCCAGGTGTGCGATGCGTTTTACATCTGTAATACTGAGCGACATTTTCTATCCAAATCTTAAGTTTCACAGCGATATCGGTTATTATAGCTTGATTTTATGCACATCTTCAGCCGCAGCCTTTTGCCTCATCGCATAAACTGCGGCAACTCGCTCAGGATACAAAACAATGTTCGGTCTTCTAAATAGTTATTTCTCCAATGATCTTGCAATTGATCTAGGTACTGCCAACACCCTGATTTACGTACGTGGCAAAGGCATCGTGCTTGATGAACCTTCGGTAGTTGCGATTCGCCAGGAAGGTGGGCCGACAGGCAAAAAAACCATTCTCGCTGTCGGTCTCGAAGCCAAGCGTATGCTCGGTCGCGCGCCTGCCAACATTACTGCCATACGGCCTATGAAAGACGGCGTGATTGCCGATTTCACCGTCACCGAGCAGATGCTCAAGTATTTTATTCGGCGCATTCACGAATCGCGTTTGTTCTCGCCCAATCCACGCATCATCATCTGCGTACCGTTCGGCTCTACTCAAGTGGAACGTAGGGCCATCCGCGAATCTGCCATAGGCGCCGGCGCCAGAAAGGTTTACCTGATTGAAGAACCGATGGCGGCTGCGATTGGTGCCGACATGCCTGTGGCAGAAGCAACCGGCTCCATGGTGGTTGACGTAGGTGGCGGCACCACTGAAGTCGGCGTGATCTCGCTGGGCGGCATTGTTTACGCCAAGTCCGAGCGCATTGGCGGCGATAAATTCGACCAGGCCATTATCGATTATATTCGCCGCAACTACGGCATGCAGATTTCCGAACCTACCGCCGAACTGATCAAGAAAAAAATCGGCTCCGCTTTCCCCGGCTCTGAAGTGCTGGAAATGGAAGTCACCGGCCGCAACCTGGCAGAAGGCCTGCCGCGCAAATTCACCATCTCCAGCAACGAGATTCTGGAAGCACTGACCGAACCACTGAATTCCATTGTCGGTGCTGTTAAATCTGCGCTGGAGCAAACCCCTCCAGAACTGGGGGCAGATATTGCCGAAAAGGGCATGGTGCTGACCGGCGGTGGAGCATTGTTGCGCGATCTGGATCGTCTGCTGGTGGAAGAAACCGGGCTGCCGGTGATTGTGGCGGAAGATCCACTAACCTGCGTTGCGCGTGGCAGTGGCCGCGCTTTAGAGGAAATGGACAAACTGGGCAATGTTTTTGCCACTGAATGATCGTAGCCTACAAACTCTGAATAACATCGAAGACTGCGATGCTCAGTCTTCGACCAGCAAGCAAGGGCGAACGTAAAATGCCGCGCGCCATGGAACACCAACATCCCCAGGCTTTTTTTGTACGTGGGCCCAGTGCCTTTGCACGACTGCTGTTATTTGCCGCGCTATCTATTGCGCTGATGGCTACTGATTCACGATTGCATTACCTGATCGAAATCCGTCAGGGATTTGTTGCGTTGCTGCAGCCGCTGCAGATGATAGCCAACCTACCCACCGTGCTGTATGGCAATGTGCGGGAACAGATGGTCAGTCACCAGACGCTGCTGGAAGACAACCGCAGGCTGTCTCTGGAAGCATTGCAGCAAAACGCCCAGTTACAGCACCTGCGCGCTTTGCAGGAAGAGAACGACCATTTGCGCAGTCTGCTGGGAGCGGCGCAATCCATCAGTCAACCAGCAAAACTGGGGGAAATCACGCATACCGGACGCGATCCTTTCACGCATAAAGTGGTAGTCAATCTTGGCTCGCAGCAGGGCATTATTGCCGGACAAGCCGTGGTGGACGGGGCCGGAGTGATCGGCCAGGTGACACGTGTTTATCCCTTCAGCAGCGAAGTTACACTAATTACTGACAAGGATCTGGCAATTCCAGTACAGGCCGAGCGCAACAGCTTGCGTGCCATCGCCTTCGGTCACGGGCGTGACAACACCATCGATTTACCCTATCTGCCGGCCAATGTAGATATTCGTGAGGGTGACGTGCTGGTAACCTCGGGCATAGACGGCATTTATCCGATGGGGCTGGCGGTGGCCAAGGTGACCCGTATCGAACGTACCCCTGATTCGCCATTTGCTCACATTGTGTGCAAACCCGCCGCAGGTATCGAAAACCACCGCCAAGTGCTGCTGATAGCCGCCAGCAGCGCCGCAACGCCTACCGGTGCCGTCATCAGCAGTAATACCAAACCCAGCGAAGCTGCGCGCCATGCGACCCATAAGCCTTAAGCTGGTCTACTTCACGTTACTGCTGGCATTTATTTGTCACCTGTTACCGTGGGCAGGCTTTGGCCTGATGCTGCGTCCCGACTTTGTGTTGCTGGTCGCGCTTTACTGGATGTTGCGTGCGCCCCATCTGTGCAATATCGGCACAGCCTGGCTGGCTGGGCTGGCGATTGATCTTGCCAGCGGCGGCCTGTTTGGTCAGTACGCATTAGCCTATGCTTTCACCGCTTTTGTCGCCGTCAGCTACCAGCGCCGTCTGGCTTTGTTCAATATCTGGCAACAGGCCGGCTATGTGTTTCTGTTATTGCTGCTAACGCAACTGACGCTGTTGGTACTCAAGCTGTTTGCCGGTTACGAGGCGCCGGGTTGGCACTACTTCCTGCCCAGTGTCAGTGGCGTCCTGTTGTGGCAACTGGCGGTATTCTCGCGCCTCAGCAGCAATCATCCCAAGCACCAATCTTGACCCTGACTGCATGCCGCCACGTACCGAATTCAAAAACTATCAGCACGAACAATATCATTTCCGTTGGCGGCTGGGTTTCGCTGCTGTTCTTGCGCTGATTTGTTTCGGTGTTCTGGCCGCTCGCTTTGCCTATTTGCAGGTGCTGCGCTACGACTACTATCAGACCATAGCTGAAAGCAACCGCATCTCCTTAGTGCCGATTGTTCCTAATCGCGGCCTGATTCTCGATCGAAACGGCGTATTGCTGGCGCATAACTTTTTTGTCTACACGCTGGAAGTCACCCCGTCCAAGACCAATAACCTGGAACAGACCATTAACGAAGTCGGTAAACTGGTCGAAATCACCGAGCTGGACCGCAAACGCTTCAAAAAACTGCGCGAGCAAGGCCATAGTTTTGAAAGTGTGCCGCTACGCACCCACCTCACAGAGGTCGAAGCCGCAAGATTCGCTGTCAACCGTTACCGCTTTCCGGGGGTCGAGATCAAATCCAGACTATTCCGCCATTACCCGCTAGGCAGTCTGGGGGCGCATCTGATGGGCTACATCGGGCGCATCAACGACAGCGACATGAAATCTCTGGAAGCTGCGGACGACCTCTCCAACTACAAGGGCTCCGACCACATCGGCAAGTCCGGGCTGGAAGAGTATTACGAGCATAACCTGCATGGTATCACCGGCTTTCAACAGGTCGAAATCGACGCCGATGGACATGCCGTGCGCGTACTTTCCAGCACACCACCAGTCCCCGGCGACAATCTGATTTTATCCATAGACAGCAAGCTGCAAGACATCGCTGAAAAGGCTTTTGGCGAATACCGCGGCGCACTGGTGGCGATCAACCCCACCAATGGCGAAGTGCTGGCTTTCGTTAGCCAGCCAAGCTACGACCCCAACTTATTTGTTGATGGCATAGACGCAGAAAACTGGAAAATACTTAACGACTCGCTCGACAAGCCCCTGATCAATCGTCCCTTGCGCGGCATCTATCCACCGGGTTCGACTTTCAAGCCATTTGTTGCCATGGCCGGGCTGGAAGCGGGTGTACGCACACCGCCATTCAGCATCAGTGACCCCGGCTACTACGCGTTGCCCGGGAGTACCCACCATTATCGTGACTGGAAACCCGGTGGCCATGGCCAAGTGGATATACGGCGTGCTATTACCATCTCCTGCGACACTTTTTTCTACGGACTGGCGATGGATCTGGGCATTGAACGATTGGCTTCTTTTGTCAGTCATTTTGGCTTCGGAAAGAAGAGCGGCATCGACATACATGGCGAAATTCCTGGTCTGCTGGCAACGCCGGATTGGAAGTGGAAACGCTGGAAACAAAAATGGTATGCAGGCGAAACCGTCATCACCGGTATTGGCCAGGGTTATACCTTGGTAACGCCGATGCAACTGGCCCAGGCAACCGCCATGCTGGCCAATAATGGCGTCGCCATGCGGCCACATCTGGTTACCAGTATTCAGGAAAGCGGCAGCGGGGTTAGTCGCCCGATGCCTATCAGCAGCGTGGATCATATCGCACTGAAGCCGGAAAATACCACACTGGTGAAATTGGGCATGATGGATGTTACCCGGCCCGGCGGTACAGCCGCCAGCGTAGGCGCCGGTAGCTCCTATCTGATTGCGGCGAAAACCGGAACGGCACAGGTGGTCGGCTTCAAACAAAATGAAAAATACAATGCCAAAAACGTCGATGAACGCCATCGCGACCATGCTTTGTTCATCGCCTACGCACCCGCCGAAGACCCTAAAATTGCGGTTGCCGTAATTGTAGAAAATGGCGGCCACGGCGGCTCGGTTGCGGGACCGATCGCACGCAAGGTGATGGACTATTATCTGCTGGGCAAGGTAGCGCTGCCGCCGATACCGGTCGTGACGCCTGCTCCTCCGCCCGCCGCACCCGCTATCACAGAGGAGCCGCTTAATGATTAGAGACTTGTTGACTCGTGCCGGCTCCCATCTCGACCATTTCCTCATGGGCATGCTGATGTTCACCCTGCTGATCGGCTTGTTTGTGCTGTACAGTGCCTCCGGTCAGAGTTTCGACAAGGTGGGTTCGCAGCTCGTCAACATTCTGGCGGCTTTCGCCGTGCTGTGGGTGGCTGCCAACATCCCCCCTCAGCATTTGGAACGCATCGCCGTGCCTCTGTACATACTTGGACTGATATTGCTGATCGGTGTCACCCTGTTTGGAGAGGTCAGCCATGGCGCCCGACGCTGGCTCTCTCTCGGGGTGGGACGGGTACAGCCTTCCGAGCTTATGAGAATTGCGGTACCGATGCTGTTGGCCTGGTATTTCGCAAGGCGCGAAGCCTCCCTGCGTCTTCTCGATTACGCGGTCGGTGCACTGTTGCTGGCGGTGCCGGTAGCGCTGATCGTCAAGCAGCCAGACCTTGGCACGGCCATATTGATAGCCTCATCCGGGTTCTTTGTACTGTTTTTCGCCGGCCTCAGCGTGCGTTTGCTACTGGGAATTGCGCTAACGGGAGGCGCTCTGGCACCCGTGCTCTGGTCATTCATGCATGATTATCAACGCAAGCGCATCGAAATCCTGTTTGATCCATACCAGGATCCGTTAGGCGCCGGCTATCACACCATACAGGCCAGCATTGCGCTAGGCTCGGGTGGTATCGCCGGTAAAGGCTGGTTGCATGGCACACAGGCGCAACTGGATTTTCTACCGGAGCGCACCACCGATTTCATTTTCGCCGTGTTCGGCGAGGAATTTGGCTTGCTCGGCATTTTGCTGCTGCTGGTCTTGTTTGGCCTGATTATCGCCCGTGGCCTGGTGATCGCCTCCGAAGCACAAAATACCTTCTGTCGTCTGCTGGCAGGTAGTATCACATTGACGTTCTTTACCTATGTATTCGTCAATATCGGCATGGTCAGCGGTATATTGCCTGTGGTTGGCGTACCTTTGCCGCTGATTAGCTACGGCGGCACATCGCTGGTGACACTGATGCTGGGTTTTGGTATTTTGATGAGCATACAGACCCACAAAAAACTGATGACGTCCTGATGAAACACTCAAACCTGCTACCTTTAGTCCTGATAATATTTTTAGCCGCATGCGGCGGTGATAAAGGCATCAAACCCAGCACGCCACCTGCCGCTGTACCTGACAAATCCCAGCCTGCACCCAGCACCGGCAAAGGCGGCTATTATCTGGATGACGGCCCCGGCGACAATCCACCAGCGGACATTGACAGCATTCCGGATGCCGTACCGACTGCCGTAATACCACAGGCCCGCGCCAATCTCCCCTATACCGCGCTCGGCCAGTCTTATACGCCGATGACTGAATACAAGCCTTACAAGGAACGTGGTATCGCCTCTTGGTACGGCAAGCGTTATCACAGGCAAAAAACTTCCAGCGGCGAAGTCTATGATATGTACGGCATGACCGGGGCGCACACCACCTTGCCCATCCCGAGCTATGCGCGTGTCACCAATCTGGCTAATGGCCGCTCGGTGGTCGTGCGCATCAACGACCGTGGACCATTCCATAGCGACCGACTGATTGATCTTTCCTATGCAGCTTCTTACAAGCTGAGATTGTCAGAGAAAGGCAGTGGAGAAGTTGAAGTTGAAGCGCTTAAACCACGGCCAAGTCTCATACTGAAAATTCCAGCCGCGCCTCCGCGCCCCGAAACAATATGGCCGTCAGTGGCTGAATCCACCCCCAAACCGTTGCCGACCGTGCAATCTCAGGCACAAGCTGTCACGCAGGTGGCGCCGAAAGCTGTGGGAGAAAAGGCAGCCCCTGTCCCCGGCATTTATGTGCAGGCTGGCGTATTCAAGAAAAAGGAAAATGCGGACAGTCTGCGCGAAAAATTACTCCAGCAAAATCTGGGCAAGAATGTTTCAGCAGAAAATGTATCTGCCGGGAATGCAGCACCCAAGGATATACCTATAGAGAGCTGGTATAATGTCGGCACGTATCATGTGCGGCTTGGGCCTTATTCCAGTCGTCAGGATGCTGACCGCGCCGTAGCGCAAATCAAGCAAGCTCTCGGCATTTCTACCCTTGTCGTTAATCAATAAATCGAATCCACAAACAATCTATGCGCTATTTAAAATGCTCGTTTCCACTGGTCTTTGCCTTTCCCCTGCTATTTGTTTCAATTGCCCAGGCAGCTGATATCCCGCCGCCGCCTTCGCTGGCAGCTAAAGCCTATGTGCTGCGTGATTTCAATAGCAACCAGATCATGGCTCAACATGCTGAGGATGAGCGCGTCGAACCTGCCTCCTTGACCAAGCTGATGACGGCCTACCTTGCTTTCAAGGCCATCAAGAACGGCCATCTGCAGCTTGCACAAACCCTGCCAGTAAGCACCAAGGCCTGGAAAACCGAGGGCTCCAGGATGTTCATCGAGCCCAATATGCCAGTCACAGTGGATGAATTGCTGCACGGTACCATCGTGCAGTCCGGTAATGATTCCTCGATTGCACTGGCAGAAGGGGTTGCCGGCTCGGAGGAAGTTTTCGCCGAGCTGATGAACAAAGAAGCCGCCAGGCTCGGCATGACGCATACGCATTTCGTTAATTCCACCGGCCTGCCGGATACCAATCATTACACCACGGCAGCCGACCTGTCACTGCTGGCTTCAGCTATGGTTCACGATTTCCCTGCCGAATACCAGCGTTTCTATGCGCTTAAATCCTATACCTACAACAAGATTACCCAGCCCAACCGTAACCGCCTGTTGTGGCTGGATCCCTATGTCGATGGCATGAAAACCGGCCACACCGAGTCTGCGGGCTTCTGCCTGATTTCGTCAGCCAAGCGTGGCGATACACGCCTGATTTCGGTGGTACTGGGCGCACCTTCGGATACCGTGCGCGTCACCGAGAGCCAGAAACTGTTGAATTACGGCTTCCAGTTCTATGAATCGCGCCTGGTTTACAAACGCGGTCAAATCGTCAACAAACTCAAGCTGTGGAAGGGCCACGACGACATGCTGGAAGCCACCGTGGCGGATGATCTTTATCTCACGCTACCCAAGGGTGACTACGCCAAAGTCAAAGCCAGCATCACCAGCAAGCAACCGTTGATTGCACCGCTCAGTGCTGGCCAGGAAGTCGGCACCATCCAGTTCACACTGGATGGCAAGGTGCTGGAACAACGCAAGCTGATCACCGCCAAAGCGGTGGAAGTCGCGGGCATTTTTGGCCGCATGTGGGACAGCACCAAACTGCTATTCCAATAAGGCCCCCAAATGAGCCAGATTGTTTACCTCAATGGCCAGTTTTTACCAATCGAGCAGGCCTATGTGCCGGTGCTTGATCGTGGCTTTATGTTCGGTGATGGCGCATATGAGGTGATTCCGGTCTATTCGCGCCATGCATTCCGCCTGCGTGAGCACCTGCAACGCCTCGAAAATAGCCTGCAGGGCTTGCGCCTGACCAACCTCTACTCGCTGGCCGAATGGGAAAATCTGGTGCTTGCGCTGATCAAGCGCAACCAAGCAGAAGATCAATCGCTTTATCTACAGGTCACTCGCGGCGTGGCGCCACGAAACCATGCTTTCCCCAAGGGCGTTACGCCTACCGTATTCATGATGAGCAATCCCTTGATCACGCCGTCCAAAGAACAGTGCGAAAACGGCGTCTCTGCGGTCAGTGCGGTGGATATCCGCTGGGATCGCTGCGACATCAAGGCGATAGCGCTGCTGCCCAACGTGCTGTTGCAGCAAATGGCGGTGGATGCGGGCTCGGTGGAAACCGTGTTATTCCGCGATGGCATCCTCACTGAAGGCGCCGCCAGCAACATTTTTGCCGTGGAAAAAGGCGTGATTCTGGCGCCGCCCAAAGACCATCACATGCTGCCCGGCATTACTTATGATCTGCTGCTGGAGCTGGCCGAGGCCAATGATATACCAGTCAATATCGGCTATTTTGATGAAGCCCGTATTCGGGCAGCCGATGAGTTGTGGATTAGCTCCTCAACCAAGGAAGTGCTGGCGATCACCAGCTTGGATGGCAAGCCTATAGGAAATGCTAAGCCTGGTCCTATATTCCATAAAATGTACAAGCTATACCAGGACTACAAAAACCGCGTGATGCGCCAAGAGAATGACTGATCAAGATAAACAAACGCTGATTGAATTCCCCTGCGATTTTCCCATCAAGGTTATGGGCGAGACACGCGACGATTTCGCTGAAACTATCATTGCAGTAATTCGCGAGCAGTTGCCTGATTTTGCTGCCGGCGCGATAGAAATGCGCGCCAGTTCTGGCGGACACTTTATCAGCCTGACATGCACTGTGCACGTGACCTCCAAACCGCAGCTTGATGACATTTATCGCACGCTCACCTCGCACCCATTGGTAAAAGTAGTGCTGTAGGCTTAATGCCATAAATCAAGTCATGCAGCAAGCGCTCCACATCCGGCAACTCGGCCGCACCGATTACGAGACCACCTGGCACGCCATGCAGGCCTTCACCGCCGAGCGCACACAACATACGCCGGACGAATTATGGCTGACAGAACATGATGCGGTTTATACCTTGGGTTTGAATCGCAAGGATGCACAGCCACCAGCCCGCAATGACATCCCGCTGATTCTGGTCGATAGGGGCGGCAAAATTACCTACCATGGGCCGGGGCAAGTGGTGATCTATCTGCTGATCGACCTCAAACGCAAAAGCTTGACCGTGCGCCAACTGGTGAGCGCCATGGAACATGCCATCATTGCCCTGCTGCGCCAGCAGGGCATCACTTCCAGTGCCCGTGCCGATGCGCCCGGAGTTTATGTGGATGGTAAAAAAATTGCCTCACTTGGCCTGCGTCTGAAAAACAGCCGCTGCTATCACGGTTTGGCGCTGAATGCAGACATGGATTTGACGCCGTTTGACGCGATTGACCCGTGCGGCTATCACGGCTTGCAAGTCACACAAATGCGTGACTTGGGCATTTTAACTGGCAGCGATGCCATTGCTTCCAGTCTGCTAGATAAGCTGGCCGATAATTTACACTATACTGAGTGCGTTACTGAGACTAAAGCATGAGCGAAACAGCGATTCGTAAACAAGCAGGCCACAAGCAAACCGGCGCCGCCAAAACCTCCCGCATCCCGATCAAGATCGTGCCGCAGCCCGCTATGCGCAAGCCCGAGTGGATACGCATGAAAGTACCGGACTCCGCGCGCTTCCAAGAGATCAAACAAATCCTGCGCGACAATCATTTGCACACGGTGTGCGAAGAAGCTTCCTGCCCCAATATCGGCGAGTGCTTCAGCGGTGGCACTGCCACCTTCATGATACTGGGCGACATCTGCACGCGGCGCTGCCCGTTCTGCGATGTCGCACACGGCAAGCCACTGGCGCCCGATACACTGGAGCCAGAGAACCTGGCGCGCACCATCGCCGCGATGCACTTGAAGTACGTGGTCATCACCTCTGTCGACCGCGATGATTTACATGATGGTGGGGCGCAGCATTTTGTTGATTGCATACAAGCCGTGCGCAGCCATTCGCCGCAAATCAGGATAGAAATTCTGGTACCGGACTTCCGTGGCCGTTTAGACCGTGCGCTGGAAATTCTTACATTGGCACCACCGGACGTGATGAACCACAATCTGGAAACTGTGCCGCGCCTTTACAAGCAGGCTCGCCCCGGTGCGGATTACCAGAATTCATTGGCGCTGCTCAAGGCCTTTCGCCAACGTCATCCACAGGTGCCAACCAAATCCGGCCTGATGCTGGGCTTGGGTGAAACCGACGATGAGATTCTGCAAGTCATGCAAGACCTGCGAGTCCACGGCGTCGCCATGCTCACCCTTGGGCAGTATCTGCAACCCAGCGCTCATCACTTGCCCGTGCTGCGCTTCGTAACCCCGGAACGCTTTGTGCAGTTTGAAGATGAAGCGCTGGCCATGGGCTTCACCCATGCTGCTTGCGGCCCCATGGTACGCAGCAGCTATCACGCCGACCAGCAAGCGGGGATGACATAATGGCCGCATGCGAACTATGCGCCACGCCGGGCGGCGAGTTGATATGGCAGGATGAATTCTGCCGCGTAGTGCGTTTGGATGATGTCGATTACCCGGGCTTTTGCCGCGTGATTCTGAACCGACACACCAAGGAAATGAGCGACCTTGAAGCTCACGAGCGCGAGCGGCTTATGGAGGTGGTATTTGCCGTGGAGCAAGCCGTGCGCGACGTCATGCAGCCAGACAAAATCAACCTCGCCAGCTTGGGCAACGTCACCCCGCACCTACACTGGCACGTCATTCCGCGCTACAGGAGCGACCGCCATTTCCCCAATCCGATCTGGGGGCAAAGCACCCATGAGACTGCTCCGAATCAACTGGACAATCCAACAGCAACAAGGTTGAAAGCCAGGATTCAGCAATTACTTGGCTAACTGGTGTGTATTGCAGGGCAATGCACTCAAATGGGGTAGAAGAATTATTTACCGCTTGATTTGATAGGCATTAAACTACCTGCCATGGATTTATCAACCAAACCCCAATTAAAGACTTACTCTTTTATTGGGGTCTACTTTAACGTTAGTGCTTAGAGAGCACCCAATGGAAGAACACGAACTCGAGACCGTAGTCAGCAACTTCTTAGTCGCGGAGAAGTCGTATCCTGCTTCAGAAATTCAACGTGAGATCGCGCTCGGGGCCAGTAGCGACAGCAACGCTCAGAGAGCAGATATTGCGATACTCGACTCTCGTAGCAACGAAATACTTACCTTGTATCTTTGGCTTCGTTGTTAAGCCCAACATTTAACGCGATACTAAGCTAGCAGCCGTTCAACAACCTTACCCTGCAACAGATGTGATTCAATAATCTCATCAATATCTTCGTTATCCACATAGCGATACCAGATCGCCTCCGGATAAACCACCAGCAGCGGGCCTTCGGAACAGCGGTCAAAGCAGCCGGCGCGATTGATGCGCACCTTGTCTTTGCCATTAAGCTTGAGCGCTTTGACGCGTGACTTCATATAGTCGAATGCTGCATCTGCGCCATAATTCGTGCAGCACTCGGCCCCATCTTCACGCACATTGAGGCAGAAGAACACGTGATGCCGATAATAATTACTTGGTTGACTCATGATCTGCTAATCGCCGCTGGCCAGGCTGTCCTCTTTGGTAAATGTCCAGGTACGGGTGATGCTTAGGATGTCGGTATCCTTGCGGATATCCTCCGGAAATACCGCATACGGCCCAGCCAGTTCAGCAATACGGCGCGCGGCGTCATCCAAAACCGTGTAGCCAGAACTTTTATTGATCTCGACTTTCTCTATTGACCCATCAGCATTGATAGATACTGTCATGCGCAGCTGCCCGTATAATTTTTGTACCTTGGCTGCTTCCGGATAGTTCAGGTTACCAATACGTTCCACCTTTTGGCGCCACGCCTCGACATAGGCTGCAAAGCGGTATTCCTGCGTACGCGCACCGATAAATCTACGTTTTGGGCGTTTCTGATATTCGTCCTGCTGCCTGGCAATCTGCGCTTCAAGCCGTGCGATATCCAGGCTATTGGCCGCCAGTTCCTGCCCGCTAGGGGTTCTAGCGGCGGATTCCTGCTGGCCATTATCCGGCTGTGGCGTAGCGGCCTGCTGAATTGGCCGGGTTTCAACTTTTTTCTTGGCTTTGACTTGCGTCATCAACTCCTGTGCCGCTTTTTCCTGCTCCGCTATACGTTGTTGCTTGCGCTCCGCTTCAGCCTGCAATCGCTTGGCCTTAGCACTTTGTTTGGCTACCGCTGATTTTACTATCACCTCTGCAGTTTTATTTTTAGGTGTCGGCAATGGCGTTTTCATCTGGCGTTTGGCCTCGGTATTGCCGCCGCGATCCAGATTAGCCTGCGCCAGCGCATCCGCCTTGCTCGGCGCGGTTTCAGTTTTGGCGTTTACCAAAACAATTTCCATAACGGACATCTGATCTTTGAGAAACCTCAAATCAGGCGGCCTGAAATTTACTGCGGTAATCACCAACGCATGTAATAACGCCGAAAGCCCCAGTGTAATAGTGAGAGGATCGAGATTTTTGAGGTAAACCGTATTCAAACGCTTAACCTATCCAGTAGTTTCGAGTGTATCCCACCAAAACCGCCGTTACTCATGACCAATATATGATCTCCGGATTTGGCCTCCTGGGCGAGCGCTTCTACCAGTTGCGCCAGATCATCATATACCTCGGCTTTGCCCTTGATGGGAGCCAACGCTTCCCTAGCGTCCCAGCCCAGGTTTGCGCCGTAACAGAACACCTTGTCGGCCTCTACTAAACTGGCAGGCAGGGCCTCCTTCATCACACCCAACTTCATGGTGTTGGAACGCGGTTCCAGCACGGCAATAATTTTTGCGTCGCCCACTTTGGCACGCAGTCCGGCAACCGTAGTCGCAATCGCTGTTGGATGGTGGGCAAAATCATCATAAACGGTAATACCCTTAACTATCCCCCGTACTTCCATGCGGCGTTTGACGTTCTTGAATTCGCCCAGTGCAGCAATACCAACATCAACCGCTACGCCAACGTGGCGCGCCGCTGCCAACGCCGCAAGCGCATTCATGCGATTATGTTCGCCCAGCAATTCCCATTGCACGCGGCCTTGTGATTGGCCGTTGAATGTCACGCTGAAGCTGCCATCAGTGGCTGCATCACTGGCCTGCCAATCATCTTTGCCGCCAAAAAACTCTACTGGCGTCCAGCAGCCGCGCTGGATGACGCGCTGCAGACTGTCTTCCTTACCATTCGCGATCACCAG
>JADGRN010000115.1 GCA_017880825.1 Methylophilaceae bacterium
CCGCTGCCTGCAACTTTGGGATTGGGGTCTTGCATGGCTGCCACCACGCGCTTCACTCCGGCAGCGATCAGCGCTTCTGCACAAGGCGGCGTGCGGCCGTGATGGCTGCACGGCTCCAGCGTGACATACACATCGGCACCACGTGCATTTTCACCGGCCTGACGCAAGGCCAGCACTTCGGCGTGCGGCTCGCCAGCACGCTCATGCCAGCCTTCGCCGATGATTTTGCCAGCTTTTACCAGCACGCAGCCCACGCGCGGATTCGGCATGGTGCTGTAAAGCCCACGCTCCGCCAGACACAGCGCATGGGTCATGAATGAATAGTCGTCAGGGGTTTCAGTCATGCGGCTTGGCGGCTGGTAAGCGCAGTAGGGAGCCTCTGATTAAGTCCCACATGGCCGCGACAGCGACTTTGTGGGATGGGATGCAAGGAAGGCTTCGAAGTTAATGGCCATTCCCTTAACCAGAAGTCTGACACTGCAGACCGCCCACAAAGTCGTTGTCCCGAAGGGTTGCATCGTAAATGGGCGCTTGCTTCGTTGCACGCCTTGGCTTCGTAGAATAACTACGACCTGCGGCGTGCGTCTAGCAATCATCCCATTTTCGATAGCAACGCGGCTCATGGTGGACTTAATCAGAGGCTCCTTAGTTGATTCAGGATTCTTCGGGTGTGTCGTTGGTGCGGCGATGGGGATTATCCAGATCACGAATCACGTCGTGAAAATCATCCACATCCTGAAAACTGCGATACACCGAGGCAAAGCGTATATAGGCCACCTTGTCCATCAGGCGCAGTTCCTGCATCACAATCTCGCCCAGATCGCGTGCCGCTACTTCACGTTCACCCTGGCCGAGTATCTTCTGGATGATATGGTCAATGGCGCGATCCACATATTCGGTAGGCACCGGCCGCTTGTGCAGGGCGCGGGTGAAAGACAGGCGCAGTTTTTCCGAGTTGAATTCCTCACGCGTGCCGTTGTGCTTGACCACTTGCGGCAGGTGCAGCTCGGCGGTTTCATAAGTGGTAAAGCGCTTGTCGCACTGCGCACAACGCCGACGGCGGCGAATGCTATCGCCCAAGTCATTGACCCGCGAGTCAATCACTTGGGTATCTTCGGCACCGCAGAACGGACATTTCACAGTTTAGGCACCATATACCGGGAAGCGGCTGGTCAGCGCATGTACCTTCTCTTTAGTCGCCGCAGTCACCGCCGCATTGTTCGGGTTATCCAGAATATCCGCAATCAGGTGCGCCACCTGCTGTGCTTCTTCTTCCTTGAAACCGCGCGTAGTAATCGCCGGTGAGCCGATGCGGATGCCCGAGGTGACGAACGGGCTTTCCGGATCATTCGGAATGGCATTCTTGTTGACGGTGATATGTGCCAGGCTCAGCGCAGCATCGGCTGCCTTCCCGGTCAGGCCCTTGGGACGCAGGTCTACCATGAACATGTGAGATTCTGTGCGGCCGGAGATAATGCGCAGGCCGCGCTCTGCCAAGGTCTGCGCCAGCACAACAGCGTTTTCCATGACCTGCTGTTGATACAGCTTGAATTCTGGCTGTGAAGCCTCCAGGAAAGCTACCGCCTTGGCTGCAATCACGTGCATCAGCGGGCCACCCTGTAACGCTGGGAAAACGGTGGAATTAAGCGTTTTCTCAAATTCAGCTTTGGCCAGGATGATGCCTCCGCGAGGCCCGCGCAGCGTCTTGTGCGTGGTGGAGGTAACGAAATCTGCATGCGGCACCGGATTAGGGTCAACACCGGCGGCAATCAGACCAGAGTAGTGCGCCATGTCCACCATGAAATAGGCGTCGACTTTTTTGGCAATATCCGCCATGCGTGCCCAGTCGAAGCGCAGTGCGTAAGCCGAAGCACCGCCAATCAGCAGCTTGGGCCTGGCTTCTATGGCGATGCGTTCCATCTCGTCGTAGTCGATTTCTTCTCTTTCGTTCAAGCCATAAGCCACGATGTTGAACAGCTTCCCCGACAGGTTGGCAGGCGAACCGTGCGTCAGGTGGCCGCCATGGCCGAGATTCATCCCCATCATGGTATCGCCGGGCTTGAGGACGGAGAAATACACCGCCTGATTGGCCTGCGAGCCAGAATGCGGCTGCACGTTGGCGTACTCCGCACCAAACAATTGTTTGAGCCGGTCGATCGCAATCTGCTCAACCTGGTCAACATATTCACAGCCGCCATAGAAGCGTTTGCCCGGATAACCTTCGGCATATTTGTTGGTGAGCTGCGAGCCTTGCGCCTGCATCACGGCCGGGCTGGTGTAGTTTTCCGAGGCGATCAGCTCGATATGCTGTTCCTGACGATGACGCTCGTCTTCCACACATTTCCACAAATCAGGATCAACAACGCTAAGAGTTTTTGCTGCGCTAAACATGGTCAAGTTTCCGGGGGCTAGGTAAATAGCAGAATTTTAACATGTTCAGGCATGAGCAGAATCGCCGATTAGATTTCGGTCTACCACTTTAGATAGGTCGCGTTATAATCTGCGCATCGTATTCAACGGCTGGCATTGAGCCAGAATTGAGGAAGCCCCAATGAAATGGACTGACATACAAGAAATCGCCGAAGCCCTGTGCGAAAAATACGAAGATATGGATCCGGCTACCATCCGCTTTGTCGATTTGCACAATTATGTGGTGAGCCTGGAAGACTTTGACGATGATCACCAGCGCGGCGGCGAAAAGGTGCTGGAAGCGATCCAGCAAGCCTGGATCAACGAATATATCTAGATCAGGCAACAGTGCTGAAGCCTTACCGTGCGCCATTCTGGCTGCTGGGCCGCCATCTGCAGACCATTTATCCGGCAGCCTGGATGCGCCTGCCGCAAGTCAGTTATCGCCGCGAGGAGTGGGAAACGCCGGATGGCGATTTTATTGAACTGGACTGGCTGGCTGGATCCTCTGAACAGCCGCTCGTTGTGTTATTTCATGGCCTTGAAGGCAATTCACAATCGCACTATTCATTGCGCCTGATGGCTAGGCTCAAACGCGAAAACTGGCGGGGTGTGGTAGTGCATTTTCGTGGCTGCGGCGGCAAGCCCAACCGGCTGCCGCGCGGCTACCACTGCGGCGATTCGCCTGAGATAGACTGGATACTGCGCCGCCTGCGCAGCTTGAACGCTGGGCTAATTTACGCAGCAGGGGTCTCACTCGGTGGCAACGCCTTGCTGAAATGGCTGGGCGAGCAACGGCTGGCTGCTCGCAGCATTATTGATAAAGCTGCTACTGTTTCGGCGCCGCTCGCATTACCCACCGCCGGCCATGTACTGGGCAGCGGTTTCAACAAAATTTATGCCGGGCGGTTCCTCAAAACCCTGCGCCCCAAGGCGCTGGCCATGATTGCACGACATAAGCTCAATTTTGATGTCGAAGCCATTAGAGCGGCGCGCAACCTGTGGCATTACGATGGCTTGTTCACCGCACCATTGCATGGGTTCAAGAATGCCGACGACTACTGGGAAAAAGCCAACAGCCGTCCTTTTCTGATGACAATCGCCATCCCCACGCTGTTGATTAACGCCCGCAACGACCCGTTTCTGCCAGAACGCGATTTACCCACGGCGCAGGAAGTCTCGCCCAGCGTGGTACGTGACTTCCACAAGCAGGGCGGGCATGTCGGCTTTGTCGGGCGTGACGCTAAAAGCGGGCAGGATTGGTTGCCCGAGCGTATCCTGTGTTTTTTACAAAGCGGCACTTAACCCTTTAAAAAACCTTCATGCAACTACCCAAAGAGATTTTCAAAGCCTACGACATTCGCGGCATCGTCGGCAAAACGTTGACGCCAGCAATTGTCGAAGCCATCGGCCAGGCGATTGGCTCAGAAGCTACAGCACGCCGCCAGACACAAATCTGCGTCGGCTACGACGGCCGCCTTTCCGGCCCTGAGCTTGCCGCCGCTCTGTCACGTGGCATCCGCAGCAGCGGTGTGCATGTAATCAACCTCGGCATGGTGGCAACGCCCATGGTGTATTTCGCCGCCTGCCATCTCGGCACCAATTGCGGTGTGATGGTCACCGGCAGCCATAATCCGCCGGACTACAACGGGCTGAAGATTGTGCTGGCCAGTGAAACCCTGTCGAATGATGCGATACAAGGCTTGCGACTGCGCATAGAGCAAGGCCAGTTATTCGAAGGCAACGGCTCAGAGAGCGATTATGACATCGCGCCAGAGTACATTCAGCGCATCTCCTCCGACATCAAGCTAGCGCGTCCGATGAAAATCGCCGTGGATTGCGGCAACGGCGTCGCTGGTGCGTTTGCCAAGAAGCTGTATGAAGCATTAGGTTGTGAAGTAGAAGAGCATTTCTGCGAAGTGGATGGCAACTTTCCCAATCACCACCCTGACCCGTCGGTGCCGGAAAACCTGCAGGACTTGATCATGGCCTTAAACTGTGGAGATGCAGAGGTCGGACTGGCATTTGACGGCGATGGTGACCGCCTGGGCGTGGTCACCAAAAGCGGCGAAATCATCTACCCGGATCGGCAGCTCATGCTGTTCGCTGAGGACGTGCTGAAACGCCAACCTGGCGCCACCATCATTTACGACGTTAAATCCACGCGCAACCTGGCCCCCTGGATTACTGCGCGTAACGGCAAAGCTTTGCTGTGGAAAACCGGGCACTCGCTGGTCAAGGCAAAAATTAAAGAAACAGGCGCCGCCCTGGCAGGCGAAATGAGCGGACATATGTTTTTCAATGATGCATATAGCAATGAATCACCGCGAAGGGCACGCTGGTACGGCTTCGATGATGGCCTGTATAGCGGCGCGCGCTTGCTGGAAATCCTGAGCCGCTTTGCTGACCCTACGGCCGTGTTGAATGGCTTGCCTGAGAGCGTCAGCACGCCGGAGCAGCATATCCGGATGCAGGAAGGCGAACCGCATGCGCTGATTGCGCATTTGCAGGCGACTGCGCAATTTGCAGGGGCGACCGAAGTGATTACGATAGATGGCCTGCGCGTGGAATACCCGGATGGCTTCGGCCTGATGCGCGCTTCCAACACCACACCGGTGATTGTGCTGCGCTTCGAGGCGGATAGTATAGCGGCACTCCAGCGTATTCAGGCGCAGTTCCGGCAGTTGATTCTGGCCGCCGCGCCACAACTCAACTTGCCATTTTAAGTGGGCCTGATGTCAAGAAATACCATCGTGGTCATTCTGGTCTGGCTGGCCTTGGCTTCCGGCATTTATTACCTGATGGACGGTATGCTCAACCCCAACAAAGCTGCGCTGTTAGGTGAAGATAAAACCGTGGTTTTACAGCGTGGTCCGGACGGTCATTATCGGGCGCAAGCCTTTATCAACGACACGCAGGTAGATGTGCTGGTGGATACCGG
>JADGRN010000116.1 GCA_017880825.1 Methylophilaceae bacterium
GAAAAGTATAGATCATTTGAACTGTATAGAAAGAATATTACTAATCCTGAAATAATTACATTTGATGAGTTGCAGGAACGAGCTAAATATATCGTTCATAACAATCAAAAAGGCTAACAAATTAAAAGGCTTAGCTTCGAATATACTCAAGGAATCATCATGAAAATCGCCAACAATACCGCCGAACTCATCGGCAATACACCATTAGTTAGGCCCAACCATATCGCAGGTGGAGCATTCATGGCGATAGGCGACGCACTCAGCATACAGCCTATTGAATAGACCACAACAGTCAGTATCGAAAATTCCAAGAAAATTGTTAAGGGCCAACAGCCTCAGTGCTGGACACTGTCCAATGTTGATCGCCGTCCTTGGTCATCGAGCAGCCTAAAGGCGTTGGCTCTTGCTTGGGTAGCAGTTCATATTTGACCTGCTCTGTGGTCTGCACCCCCATCAGCCAGCGATCTACCCACACCACCATGGTTTTTTCGGGGTCGACATTTTCCAGGGCGATAAGCTTGCCATCATTTGCTGCACAATCGGCGCGCTCTGATTCAACAAATTTGACGCGTTCATCATTAATCTCATCGGCGTGAACCAATTGAGTCAATAACAGGCAGCCCGCAATTACCCACCCTGTATTTTTTGTCATTTACGTTCTCAAGCAATTAAATTTTTTGAATTTTACTCTGTTTACTTCATCAATGATGACATAGATGGTTGCCGGGCAAGTTACGCTGTATTACTCTAGGGCTAAATAATCTTTTAGGCTTCCATCATGCGCATTGCCAACAACACCGCCGAGCTGATCGGCAACACCCCATTAGTCAGGCTCAACCGCGTAGCGGCTGGCATAGACGCAACCATCGCTTGCAAACTGGAATACTTCAACCCGGCGAGCAGCGTAAAAGACCGCATCGCGGTCTCGATGATCGATGCACTGGAAGCGGCCGGACGCATCAAGACGGATACGATCATTCTCGAGGCGACCAGTGGCAATACCGGTATCGGACTGGCGATGGTATGTGCGGCACGTGGCATCAAGTGCGCGTTTGTGATGCCGGAGACCATGAGCCGCGAACGTAAGCTGCTACTCAAGGCTTATGGCGCAGAGCTGATACTGACACCGGGGCCGGAAGGTATGCCGGGCGCGATCAAGAAGATACAAGACATGGCGGCGGCAGACCCGCGCTATGTGATTGCGCGACAGTTTGAGAACCCCGCCAACGTGGAAATCCATCGTAAAACTACGGCAGAAGAAATCTGGCGCGATACCGATGGCAAGGTGGATATTTTCGTCTCTGGCGTCGGCACTGGCGGCACCATTACCGGCGTGGGTGAAGTGTTGAAAGCGCGCAATCCGAAGATTCAGGTGATTGCGGTTGAACCAGACGCCAGCCCGGTACTCTCCGGCGGTCAGCGCGGGCCGCACCCGCTGCAGGGCATAGGTGCAGGCTTCATACCGGCAATTCTCAATACCAAGATCTACGATGAAGTGGTGCGCGTGAAGAATGACGATGCCATGAGCATTGCGCGCCGCATGGCGACGGAAGACGGCTTGCTGGTGGGGATTTCATCCGGCGCCGCGGTATGGGCGGCGATGGAAGTTGCCAAACGGCCGCAGAACAAGGGCAAACTTATCGTCGTCATCATCCCGTCGTTTGGCGAGCGCTATCTATCCACGGCGCTTTACAGCCACATCGAAGTCTAACTGCGTGTTAGCTTACCGGGGCTGACATTTACTGCGCATTCTGCCCGCCGTCCTGCCTGCGCGTCTGACCTTGTCCGGCGTTGCCTGATGCTGCAGGGTTCACGCTTTCGGCCGGGTGGATAGCGTCTTTTCCGTCCTTCCCGCGTTGTGCGTCTGGCGCTCCCCGATTAGCTGGCACGCCCTGATCCCTTGCGTTTGAATTATGCGGATTTGCGTCCATGGACCTTGATTCCGCAGGCTGCTGTTTCCTTTGGTTTGACTCTACAGCCTTTGGCGCCACAGATTGCTGAACCCTTGGACTTGAATCCATAGGCTTAGGCACTACAGAACGCTGCGGGCTGGGCCTTGGCTCGACTGAACGCTGCAGGCTGGGTTCAACTGAGCGTTGTGGTTTTGGCTCGACCGAACGCTGGGGGCTGGGCCTTGGCTCTACAGAACGCTGTGGCCTTGGCTCTACAGAACGCTGTGGTCTTGGCTCGACCGAACGTTGTGGGCTGGGCTCTACAGAACGTTGTGGGCTGGGCTCTACAGAACGTTGTGGGCTGGGCTCTACAGAACGCTGGGGGCTGGGCCTTGGTTCAACCGAGCGTTGTGGGCTGGGTTCGACCGGACGTTGAACTCTTGAATTTGATTCGGCAGGCCGTTCAACCGGGAGCGACTCACCACGGGATACGCCGTCTGTGCGCGCTGGAGCAGCGGGTTGCACCGTGACAGGCGGCGGCAGACTTGATCTCTGATCATTGCGTATGGGTTTATTCGACTGCGCTGGTGAGTTGCGCGGATTTTCCACGGCATCGACGTTATTGCCTCTCACGTCCGTATCGCTTGGGCGATTAGGTGCTGGTCTGCCCTCAGGAATGACACGCTGCTCAGGCTTATTGGGCGCGGCTGGCGGAGTAGCTGCAGGGGCCTGCGGAGCTTGCGATGCAGGATGTGCGGCATTATCGCGGCCAGTATTCTGGTCAGCATTTTTGCGATTATTATCCTGGGCATTTTCGCCGCCACGATTGTCAGGGCGCGCTACAGGGTTAGGCCGATTCTGGATTTGAGTTTGTGGCTGGTTTTGATTGCCGGGAGCAGCAGGCAATGCCCTTGAATTGCCACCTTGGCGATCGTCATTAACGGTGCGGCCTTGATCTACGCGGCTCGGAGCGTTACCTGGCCGTGGCGCGGAGACCGGGCGGACTACATCAGGCTTGGCACCTACGGACTCAGCGGCAACCTTGCTCCACTGATTGCCTCGCATAGGCACGGCGGCCTTGGCTACTGGCTGCTGGCGTACCATGACATCTCTCGATACCACGGTGACCGCCTGCGGTGAATTGCGATACGCATAGTTGTTTTTCTGCACAAAGCCTTGCGGATTATTCACGATATTGGTGACGTTGATGTTGGTAATATTGGTCACGTGCGTGTAATTGACGTTACGTACATATCTTGGGCTGACCCGATATGACGGCACATAGACCTCACGCGGCCCAAGCGGGAACCAGCCGACCGATGGGCCGGAAGAAATGCTCACACTGAAGCCCGAGCCACCCACCCAAGCCACCAGGGCCGGCGCATAGACCGGGCGTGCCACATAGCGGCCTGGCGCCCAGCCCCAGCGGTCATGATGTTGCACCCAGCGGCCATAATGGAATGGGGCAAAACCCCACGGCGCATCGTCTACCCAGGTCCAGCCCCATGGCCCAATCCAGGCCCAGTGGCCATAGCGATAAGGCGCCCAGCCCACGACAACGGTGCTGGGGTACCAGATGGGGCCGTAATCCGCGGTGCTTTCCCAACCGCCATAATTCTGCAAATCTTCTGCCCCGGTCATTTCGGCAGAGACGTAACGCGGCGCGCCAGTTCGCTCATCAGCGGCGATACGCTCCGAAACCCACGCGTGGAAATCATCCCTTATGGGTGCAAAAAACCGGACACGGATAACGCCGTTATCATTCTGGAATTCAGCTCGGTTGACGGATTGGATGGACATCGTTGTGCCATCACGGCCCTGGAACTGCAACATGCCGCTCCATGCAGTGGAGGAAGTCGAATTGGCAGTGTTGTCAAAACTGTAGCTGCCGGGCTGCGTTGCGTATAGCTGGCCTTCTGGCGTATTCAATGAAAATCCTGATACGTCATCACTGGAAACCAGCCGAACTGCGGCATGCCCCTGGTCGAGCTGAAGTTTGACGTTCGCATCGTCCAATTGCACGACTTGCAATTCAGTATCGCCATCCAGGCGAATTGCCGTGGTGCCAATACGAATTTCTGCACGCGAACCAATCGCGCTATAAAACGCATCGCCGGTGGTCACCGGACGATTGATGGAAATGTTTTCCCAGGCCGCGTCATCACGATTGTATATTTGCACAGTGCCGGATACATAAGATAATCGCCCCACGCGGTCGGGTGGATCCACTTCGGCACTGGCAGACAGGCCTGTTATCATGAGTGCCAGTCCAATAATCAGGGCTGGCCAAAGATTAGTATTTTTTGCTTTCTGCAACATGAACTACTCCGATTTAAGGAGAATGGAAGTTGTACCTATAACGGTTAAGATGACTTATGGCCGACTTAGTTTCTGAATCATTTGCAAAGGCGGCGGGTTTTACATTGCTTTACAATTACTTACAATCTATAAAAATGTGTGAAATTTAATTGTCTGCAAACCTGGATCATCAGGAAAGTATTCTTATGAAAAAACCCTTCGCGAAAAAAATCCGCAATGTATCTTCGAAAAAGCGCTACTCGAAGAAAGTCGGCTTGGCGCCGGGTTCGCTGGTACATACAGGTGAAGTCATGACAGCGGAACCTACCATCACCACCTTCGAATATGAAGGTGAGCGGGTAACCGAGCAGACGTTTACAACAGCCGATGTCGGGAAATTGAAGCCTCCTGCACAGGGCAAACTCTGGCTCAATGTACATGGTTTGCACGATGCGGAGCTGATCAAACAACTCGGCCAAACTTTTAAACTCCACCCATTGGTGCTGGAGGATATTCTCAACACTGACCAGCGCCCAAAAGCAGATAGCTACGAAGAATATCTTTTCATTGTCACGCGTTGTTTTTATTACAACCAGGCACAGAAGGATGTCAGCTCGGAGCAGGTCAGCCTGGTGCTGGGGCACAATTTCGTCCTGACTTTCCAGGAGCGCGCCACCGGCTCTTTTGAACCGGTGCGCTTGCGCCTGCGTGCAGACCGTGCACATATCCGTGAACTGGGCGCCGATTATCTGGCTTATTCCTTGCTTGACGTAGTGGTAGATCACTATTTCGTCGTGCTGGAGCAGATGGGGGACGATTGCGAGGCCCTGGAAGAAGAACTGCTGCATAAACCAACCACCATTATTCTACACAACATCCATCAGCTCAAACGTTCCGGCATCGAACTGCGTCGCGCTCTATGGCCGCTGCGTGAAGTGGTGAACAGCCTGATTCGCAATGATGGGAATTTTTTCACGGCCAATACGGTACTTTACTTGCGCGATGTGTACGACCACAGCGTGCATGTCATCGAATCTCTGGAAGCGATTCGCGACCTGTTGGGCGGCATGATGGATATTTATCTGTCCATCGTCAGTAATCGCGTCAATATGGAGGTACGCGCGCTGACCGTGGTGGCCATGCTATTCATG
>JADGRN010000117.1 GCA_017880825.1 Methylophilaceae bacterium
GTGCGCGATGTGAACCAGAAGGATGTGCTGGATATAGCGCGCGCTCTGGCCGATCTCTCAGCCAAAGCGCGCGAACGCAAACTCAAGATTGAGGAAATGCAAGGCGGCTGCTTCACTATTTCCAGCCTGGGCGGCATCGGTGGCACAGCATTCACGCCCATCATCAATTGCCCGGAAGTGGCGATCCTTGGTGTATCGCGCTCATCCATGCAACCGGTTTACGACGCCAAGAGCAAGAACTTCGAACCGCGCCTGATATTGCCGCTTTCCCTCTCCTACGACCACCGCGTGGTCGACGGCGCAGATGGCGCGCGCTTCACCAGCCATATGCGGATGATGCTGTCTGACGTCCGCAGATTGTTACTCTAAGGAAGTTAAATGAGTAAATTAACTGAGGTATTAGTGCCGGATATCGGCAATTTCGATAGCGTCGATGTCATCGAAGTGCTGGTCAAAGTCGGTGATGCCATCGCCAAGGAAGACCCGCTGATTACGCTGGAATCCGATAAAGCCTCGATGGATATTCCGTCATCGCACGCCGGCACGGTCAAGGAACTGAAGGTCAAGGTCGGTGACAAGGTCAGCAAGGGTTCCCTGATTCTGTTGGTTGAAGAAACCACAGGCGGCACTTCTGTTGCTTCGGATGCGAAGCCGGAACAAGGCGGCAAGGCGCAGGCGGTGCAAGAAGTACAGCGAGAAGCGAGCGAGGCGGCTGACAAAGTAATGGCGCAGCAGTCGGGTTTGCCATCAGACTTGCATGCTGAAGTGCTGGTACTGGGTTCTGGTCCCGGCGGCTATACCGCCGCTTTCCGTGCCGCAGACTTGGGCAAAAAAGTCGTGCTGATTGAGCGCCATGCTACGCTGGGCGGTGTTTGCCTCAATGTCGGCTGCATTCCATCCAAAGCCTTGCTGCACACCGCCAAGGTCATCACCGAAGCGGAAGAAACCAGCCATCATGGCGTGAGTTTCGGCGCACCCAAGATCGACCTCGATGCCCTGCGCAACTGGAAAACCAATGACGTAGTTGCCAAACTCACCGGCGGCCTGGCGCAGATGGCCAAACAGCGTCAGGTTACGACCGTGGTCGGCGTGGGCAAATTCACCAGCCCCAATCAAATTGCCGTCACAGCTGCCGATGGCAAAGTCACCACCGTTTCATTCGATAACGCCATCATCGCCGCTGGCTCCCAAGCCATCAAGATGCCGGGCGTCGCAGAAGACCCGCGCATCATGGATTCGACCAGTGCGCTGGAATTGGCAGATATTCCCAAACGCATGCTGCTGGTCGGCGGCGGCATTATCGGCCTGGAAATGGGCACGGTGTATGACGCGTTCGGCTCCAGGGTAACCGTGGTTGAACTGGCTGACGGCCTGATCCTGGGCTGTGACCGCGATTTGGTGCGGCCATTGCAGAAGCGCATGGAAAAACGTTTCGAGAAGATCATGCTGAGTACAAAAGTAGCAAAAATGGAGCCCAAGAAAGACGGCATCCATGTGACATTCGAGGGCGAGAATGCCATCGAACCCCAAGTCTATGACCGGGTTTTGGTGGCCATCGGCCGCCGCCCCAACGGCAAGAACATCGGCGCCGAGAATGCCGGCGTGGCCGTTGATGAGAGTGGCTACATTGCCGTCGACAAGCAGATGCGCACCAATGTACCGCACATCTTCGCCATCGGTGATATCGTTGGCCAACCGATGCTGGCGCACAAAGCCACACACGAAGGCAAGGTCGCAGCGGAAGTCATCGCCGGTCACAAGGTGGAGTTCCAGGCGCTGGCGATTCCTTCCGTTGCCTACACCGACCCGGAAGTGGCCTGGGCCGGCATTACCGAGATTGAAGCAAAAGCCAAGGGCATCGAAATCGAAAAAGCTTCTTTCCCTTGGGCAGCCAGTGGCCGCGCGCTATCCATCGCGCGTACCGAAGGCGCGACCAAGCTGATTTTCGATAAGGAAACCCATCGCCTGATAGGAGCGGGCATCGTCGGCATCAATGCCGGGGAATTAATGGCAGAAACCGTGCTGGCGATCGAGATGGGGGCCGACGCAGAAGACCTCGGCCTGACCATACACGCGCACCCGACGCTGTCGGAAACCGTGGGTTTCGCTGCCGAGATGAAGGAAGGTACGATTACCGACCTTTACATCAAGAAACGCTGAATAACTGCCTGCGAAGGCGAATTGCTGCGTTGCGTGGCGCTCGCCTTTATTACTTGACCTCTAACTAGCAGGGGTTTCTGGCTTGCTAGCTGGGGCCGTTACCGGAGCTTTCGGCTTAGCCGCCGCTTTAGGTTTGGTTGCAGCTTTGGGTCTGGCAGCCGCTTTCGCTGGCACTTTTGGTTTTGCCGCCTTGGGCTTGGCAGTGGGTTTCACATGCGTCTTGGCAGGCACTTTGTGCCTCTTTTGCGAAATATCACCCGCTACTTTAGTGATTACACGCTTGCCGACAACAATGGCTGCCAGCAGCGCGACCTTTTTCATGACACTCTTGAATAGTCCCATCATGCCTCCTATTGGCAAGCCACCTGCTTAAGCTCACTACCGGGAAATTCCGGTTTCAACTTATCGATTTCAGCCGCCGTGTCTGACGACATGCTGCTGATTAACAGGCTGGCTCGACCTTTCTCCTGATTACGTACGCCTTTTACCGCAGAATCAACACCCTTGGTTTTCAGTTCATCCAGCAGTTTAGTCGCTGATTGCTCATCCTTGAATACACCCAGAGAAATAGCATAGCGCCATTGCGACTCCATCACCACAAAACTCTCGTCCACACCGTGCCCATGTAATTCTCCTACCCTGGCTTCTGCCTCCTGCAACGACTTCTGCCGGGGGATGTATACCCAATAGCGTGTTGCCTCCTGCGGGCTTTGCTGTTCGGTTGTGGCATTAAGGGAGAACTTGGCAAGAATATTACGCGCTTTCGGCAGATTGGTTGTAGAAAAACTGCCCCATTCATAGCAATTATATTGAACTGGGGTAGGCGCTATGGCCTGGATTTCCTTAGCTTGAGCCGACTTTTTAGGTAGCGCTTCAATTTCCTGTGCGGTCAGCAATTTGATTTTTTCCGCCTGCAAGGGCTCGTGCCCAGGCTGCACACCCACTTCATTTGGCAAGCTCAGCTTGAAATAGCCCAGCAACAAAACATTCAGCAGCAATAACAGCCACACCAACAACTTCATATTAAGGAGTCCCTAATTCTCTCTCGATTAACAACAAGCCTTGCAAAACCAGATTATCAACTATCTCACACGGCCTGTGTAGCCCGCCAGCCAGCATTGCCGCATCCCCGCCACTCAATATGCATAACGGGTCACCGCCTTCATGCTGCTGCAACAGCGTGCACATGCCATGCACAGAGCCAGCCAGCGCGCGCAAAGCTCCGGAATGCAGTGCATCCGCTGTAGTTGCGGGAAAATCCTGCAGGATGCCCGGCGGCTGATCGAGTGCTGTTGATGCCAATGCCAGAGATTGCCGCATCAAGCGATACCCAGGCACGATCAGCCCGCCGAGAAACACCCCGGAAGCAGAGAGCGCGTCCACCGTCAGTGCAGTACCGGCAGTCGCCACAATGCATGGCTGGCGATAGTGATTCCATGCGGCTATCAGGGCTGCCCAGCGGTCGCAGCCCAATTGCTTCGGGTTGGTATAGGCGTTTCTTACGCCACAGGCCGCAGGCTGGGCAGTAATGGTGCGTATGGGTATTGCAAGAGGGTTGAGCAGCGCGCTGATGTTCTCACTCACTGCTGGCCCGGCCACATTGGATATCACAACACGCTCACAGTCCAGCCATGCAGGTAGCGGCTGAGCGAGCGATTGCAACTCACTGTTATCCAGCGTTCCATTCGCGATGAGCTTACCGCCAGCATCGAATACCCCCCATTTGGTGCGGCTGTTGCCTGCGTCAACCGTCAAAATCACGATATGCCTCTCAAGCTGATTTCGCCCACTGAAAAGCGCTGGGTGCCGCTGATGGTATCCACCAGCAGGGCGCCTTCTGAAGCAACACCACTGACCACGCCCTGGGTTTCGCGCCCGTCCGGCAACAACAAACGTACTGATTGGCCCTGATAGGCATGATGGCTGATCCATTCCTCGCGCAAAGCCTCGAAGCCATCACATTCAAACTCGCTCAGCACATCGGCCAGATGACGTAATGTGCTGCCCAGCAAATTGCTCGCATTGACCGGCCGGCCAAGCACGGTCTGCAAGTCCGTCGCCGCCTGGTCGATATGCTTGCGCAGATGCTCAGGCAGACGCAGATTGATGCCGACGCCGATCACCGCAGCGCTCGGCCCTTCCATATCGCCCTGCAATTCGATGAGGATGCCGGCCAGCTTGTGGTAGCCATGCAATACGTCATTAGGCCATTTAAGCAACGCACCGTGCAGGCCAATAGCATGCAGCGTGCGGATCAATCCCACACCAACCGCCAGACTCAAACCGGAAAGCGCTGTCGCCCCGCCCTCAAAGCGCCATAACAGCGAAAATGTCAGGCTATCGCCCAGCCCGGCTTGCCATGCGCGCCCGCGCCGCCCGCGTCCGCGCGTCTGCAACTCGGCCACCACACAAGTCGCATGGCTCGCGTCGGTCAAAGCCTGCTGCATCAGATAGGTATTGGTGGACTCCATCTGGTCGTGCAGTTCCAGCGTGAACCAGGCGCGCTGCTCGCCGATGGCGGCAAGTACGCTGTCCCTGTCCAGAAAGCCCACCGGCTGTGGAAGACGATAGCCTTTACCGCGCACCGAGAACAACTGCACGCCGGCGGCTTCCGCTTGCTGCAAAGCGTTCCACACCGTGGCGCGCGTCACGTCAAAATGTCTGGCAATATCCTCGCCGGAATGGAAGCGGCCATCGGCCAGCAAGCGCAAAATTGGAAAAGTCAGATTATTCATGGAATTGGGGAGATATTAGCACAGCACCCAACAACCTTAGCGGCTTGCCACAGTGTAAAATAGCCGCAACTTCACTCAAACCATAACAAATGTCATCCGAAAAAACACCTGTTGCACCTGCCTCCAACTTCATCCGCCACATTATCGAGCGCGACATCGAACAAGGCGCCTACGCCAGCCGCCGCTGGAGCGGTTCTCCAGGCGATGCCGCGCAACAGGCAAGTGGCCAGCCCGACTCGGCCAAGATACGCACGCGTTTCCCGCCCGAGCCGAATGGTTATCTGCATATCGGCCATGCCAAATCCATCTGCCTGAACTTCGGTTTAGCGCGAGATTACGATGGCGTCTGCCACCTGCGCTTCGACGACACCAACCCGGAGAAGGAAGAACAGGAATACGTCGACAACATCATCGATTC
>JADGRN010000019.1 GCA_017880825.1 Methylophilaceae bacterium
GAGTTTGACAGCTCTGAAACGCTGATGATATTCAACGATGATGGAAAAATTGAACGCATAGAAGCAGTCACACGCAATGAAGCTCACCGGCTGATTGAGGAATGCATGCTGGCAGCCAACGTCTGTGCATCAGATTTTCTCAAGGAAAACGATCACCCCGCGCTGTACCGCATCCATGAAGGCCCAACGCCTGAAAAGCTGGAAGCGCTGCGCACCTTTATGGGTGAATTCGGCTTTGGCGTCGGCGGCGGAGATACGCCGCATGCCAAGGATTACGCCAAGTTGCTGGTGCGCATCAAAGGCCGCCCCGATGAACTGCTATTGCAGACGGTGTTGCTGCGTTCCATGCAGCAAGCGGTTTACAGCCCGGATAATATCGGCCATTTCGGCCTGGCTTACGAGTCCTATACCCACTTTACTTCACCCATCCGCCGCTACCCGGATTTGCTTATCCATCGTGCGATCAAGGCCGTGCTCAAGGCAGAAAAATATAAAGCAGGCGATTGGCACGCATTAGGCCAGCATTGTTCCATAACCGAGCGGCGTGCGGATGACGCCACACGCGATGTACAAGCATGGCTCAAGTGCTATTACATGCAGGATAAAATCGGTGAGGAATTTGATGGCACGGTGGCCGGCGTTACCAGTTTTGGTCTGTTTGTTGCGCTGGATGGGATTTATGTGGAAGGCTTGCTGCACGTCACCGAGCTGGGCAACGATTACTTTAATTATGACAAGGCGCGCCATGAAATGGCAGGCGAGCGCACCGGCGCGCGTTATCGTCTGGGCGACCGATTGCGCGTCAAAGTCAGCCGTGTGGACCTTGAAACCAGCAAGATAGATTTCGTGTTGGTAGAAGCGGTTGGATCGGCAAAATTCATCACTCAATCCCCGGCTGTTAAATCTTCCGCCGGTAAGCCAGGCGCTAAACCGAACACTAAAACCGGTAAAGGCAGCCAGAGGAAATGAGCGATACCCGCATTCTATTTGGCTTTCACGCCGTTTTAAGCCGCATGCGCCAGCACCCTGCGAGCATACAAGAGATTCTGATTGACCGGGACCGTATTGATGCGCGCATGAAGGATTTACTGAGCCTGGCAGATGGTGCCGGTGTACGCCATATGCAGGTGGAACGGTCGCGCCTGGATGGCATGGCAGGCGCCAATGGGCGCCATCAAGGGGTGATTGCAAGAGTCGTCGATACGCCCATTCCCTACAAGGACATACACGATATCCTGGAATCTGATCTCACCGAACCGCCATTGTTCCTGATACTGGATGGTGTTGAAGACCCGCACAATCTTGGCGCCTGTTTGCGGGTGGCCGACGCCATGGGTGTGCATGCGGTGATAGCGCCCAAAGACCGGGCGGCAGGTTTGAACGCAACCGTGCGCAAGGTGGCATGTGGCGCGGCAGAAACCGTGCCTTTTATCGCCGTCACCAATCTGGCGCGCACCATGCGTGAGTTACATGATGCCGGAGTGACACTGGTGGGTGCAGTCGCCGAAGCTGAGCATGATTTGTTTTCCAGCGAGCTAACCGGCCCCATTGCCTTGGTTTTAGGCGCAGAGGGCACAGGCTTACGCCGCCTGACCGCCGAAACTTGCGATATTTTAGTGAGCATTCCCATGTTTGGGTCGGTAGAGAGCTTGAATGTTTCAGTGGCTAGCGGCATATGCCTCTACGAGGTGCGCCGCCAGCGTAATCAGGCCTGATTGGCTGACTGCAAAACTCAACTTGAGGTTTATTTTAGGCCGGTAAAATGGTATTTTATCGGTCTTTTCCCATGTAGTTTTTAAGTCTAAATTTTAGCGTGTTAATTTTTTGGAGTAATTATGGCTGTTGAACGTACCCTGTCGATTATCAAACCTGATGCAGTAGCGAAAAATGTCATCGGTAAAATCTATTCCCGTTTTGAGACCAATGGCCTGAAAATTGTTGCCGCCAGGATGGCGCATCTGACGCAAGCCGAAGCTGAAGGCTTCTACGCCGTGCATAAAGAGCGTCCTTTCTTTAAGGACCTGGTCAAGTTCATGATTTCCGGCCCGGTGATGATCCAGGCGCTTGAAGGCGAAAATGCCGTATTGAAGAACCGTGATCTGATGGGTGCAACCGACCCCAAGAAGGCTGAGCCGGGTACCATCCGTGCAGACTTTGCTGAGAGCATCGATGCCAATGCTGTTCATGGCTCTGATTCTGCCGAGAATGCGGCTACTGAAATCGCATACTTCTTCGGCAAGATTTAATTCTTAAGATTTAATCGTCAAAGTTTAAGTCAAACAGTCAATGCGCAATCTGCTCAATTTCAATCAGCAACAACTCGCCGAATACTTTCAAAGTATTGGCGAGAAGCCGTTTCGCGCCAAGCAGTTGATGCGCTGGATGCATCACTTCGGTATGTATGACTTCGAGCAGATGACCGATATTGCCAAGCCGCTACGTGAAAGGCTTGCGCGTGAAGCGAGTATTACGCCGCCCAGCGTGAGCCTTGAGCAAATATCGAATGACGGCACGCGTAAATGGCTGATTGATACCGGCGCCGGCAATGGCGTGGAGACGGTGTTTATCCCGGAAGATGATAGAGGTACCTTGTGTGTGTCATCGCAAGTCGGTTGTGCGCTGGAGTGCACGTTTTGCTCGACCGGCCGGCAGGGGTTCAATCGCAACCTCACGGTGGCTGAAATTATCGGCCAGCTTTGGCTGGCCAATCATTCCCTGCGCCAGGATGCGGATTATGGCCTGCTGGCTAAAGATGACCGCATCATCAGCAATGTCGTGATGATGGGCATGGGCGAGCCACTGGCCAATTACGACAACGTAGTCACGGCCATGCAGATCATGCTGGACGACTCAGCCTATGGCTTGAGCCGCCGCCGCGTCACCTTGTCGACGTCTGGGCTGGTGCCCGCCATGGATAGACTGAAAGAAGATTGTCCGGTCGCTCTGGCTGTATCGCTACACGCACCGAACGACAAGCTGCGCGATGAGATCGTGCCGATCAACAAAAAATATCCGCTGAAGGAACTGATGGCTGCCTGTCTGCGCTATCTGGAAAAAGCGCCACGCGATTTTGTGACGTTTGAATACGTGATGCTGGATGGCGTCAACGATACGCTGGAGCATGCCAAGCAGTTATTGCAAGTGGTCAAGGATGTGCCGTGCAAATTCAACCTGATTCCGTTTAATCCTTTCCCCGACAGCGGCTACGAAACTTCCAAACCCGACAATATTCGCCGTTTCCGCGACGTGCTGATGCAGGCTGGCTATGTGGTCACCACGCGCAAGACGCGTGGCGATGATATTGATGCTGCTTGTGGCCAACTGGCCGGCAAGGTGCAAGATAAAACCAGGCGTACTGAACGAAAGAAAATCATGCGCATAACACCTTTGGAGATAGCGGCATGAGAAGTTGGACAGTGGTGGGGTTGATGTTGCTGGCAGGTTGCGCAGGTCAAACAGGTTCAAATGGCTCTGGTAGTTTTGACCAGGGTTTGCGAGATCGGGCCAGAATCCACACTGAACTGGGATCAGGCTACTTTGCGCAAGGGCAGATGGCAATTGCGCTGGAGGAATTTAACGAGGCAGTAAGCGCTGATCCATCATATTCATTATCATACAATGGCTTAGGGCTTGTATATGGTAATTTACATGAAGATGCCAAGGCGGAGGCCAGCTTCAAGCGCTCAATTGAGCTTGAGCCCAATAATCCCGAGTCGCACAATAACTATGGTACGTTTCTCTGCGCGCGTAACCGTATTGATGAATCCATCATGCAATTCATGGAGGCAGTCAAAAACCCGCTGTATGCATCGCCGGGTGTGGCTTATCTGAATGCAGGGGTTTGCAGCCTGAAAAAGCAGGATGCCAAGAATGCAGAACTGTATTTCCGCAATGCACTACAAGCCCAGCCCAATTTACATGCCGCCGCTTATCAGCTGGCGCTGATTGCATTCAATCGAGGTGATCATTTGCTCGCTCGGGGTTATTTATTGAATGCAATGGCTGATAATCCAAAGCCTGAGATGTTTTGGCTGGGAGTGCGTGTCGAGCGTGTTCTCGGGGACCAGGACGCAGAGGCCAGTTACACGCTGCTTTTGAAGAATAAATATCCAGATTCCGAGCAAACCAAAGCACTATTGTCTGGACAGTAAACCATGAGTGATCCGGTTAAATCCACTGAGCAGCTAAATCCAGACGGCGCGTCCCAAAGCAGCCTGGGGCAGTTGCTAGCTGAGGCACGGGAAGAAAAGGGACTCAACATTGAAGACGTAACCAAGCAGTTACGTATGAGTGTGCATCAAATCAAGGCGCTGGAAAACGATAATTTTACAGCCTTGCCCAATCCCATATACACCCGTGGCTTTATCCGCAATTATGCGCGACTGTTGCAGTTGGACCCGGAACTCTTGTTGCATATGTATCGTAATCATGTTCCCACACAAACCCTGCATTCGATTAGTCTGCCATCTGAAAACATACCGATTTTTAATCAAAGTAAAAAACCATGGTTATCTTACGTAATAGCCAGCGCCGTTGTTGCCATTGCACTTGGCGCATGGCTGATTTACATGGGGTATGCGGAAACTCATCCAGATAAAACTGTTACGGCTCAATTACCCACCGCTTCGAACAAAGATAAACCGAAAGAAGAGGCTGCGACTGTGGAGTCTTTGCCAATGCCGGCCTTACCTGCCGCCGAACGTGAAACTGTAGAATCTACGGTGACAGAAGGCACCCTCCCTGCCGCTGTTGCCAGCAATGTGCAGCAACCTGCACCGTCAGGAATCGCCACACTCAAACTCACCTTTAGTGACCATACCTGGGTGAGCGTGACGGATAGGAATAACAAAGAAATTTTCAATAAAACTAAGCCCGCAGGCAGTGAAGACGTGGTGCAAGGCCGGCCGCCATTCAAAGTCATTATCGGCAATGTTTCCGGCAGCAAGCTCGTTTTTAACGGTAAGCCCGTTGATCTTGTGCCTTATACCAAGCTCAATGTGGCGCATCTGACTCTGGAGTAGTGGTGAATCCTCAAGGGCAAATAACGCGCCGCATAGCCCAGCGCGTCATGATCGGGCATGTGCCCGTCGGCGGGGATGCGCCGGTTGTGGTGCAGTCCATGACCAACACCGATACCGCCGATGCTGAAGCTACCGCACGCCAGGTATTCGAGTTGTGGCAGGCCGGTTCGGAGATTGTGCGTATCACCGTGAATTCTCCTGAAGCGGCGGCACAGGTCGGCAGGATCAGAAGCCAATTGGATGCCATGGGCTGCGATGTACCACTGGTTGGTGACTTTCATTACAACGGCCACAAATTGCTGGCGCAATATCCTGATTGCGCCGAGGCGCTGGCCAAATATCGCATCAATCCCGGTAACGTGGGTAAAGGCTCCAAGCGTGACGAGCAGTTTGCCGACATGATAGAAATCGCCATCAAATACAGCAAACCGGTGCGTATAGGCGTTAACTGGGGCAGCCTGGATCAAGCCAAGATGGCACGCATGATGGATGAAAATGCGAGGCTGGCGGAGCCATTATCTTCCGATGCCCTGATGCGCGAAGCCTTGATTCAATCCGCGCTGGAAAGTGCCGAACAGGCCGAGGCGCTGGGTTTAACCGGCGATAAAATTATTATTTCCTGCAAGGTCAGCAATGTACAAGACTTGTTGATGGTGTATCGCGATCTCGGCAGTCGCTGTGATTACGCTTTGCATCTGGGTCTCACAGAGGCAGGCATGGGCTCTAAAGGCATCGTTGCCTCTACTGCCGCTTTGTCTTTGCTGCTGCAAGAGGGCATAGGCGACACCATACGTGTGAGTTTGACCCCTGAGCCGAATGAATCGCGCACCAAGGAAGTGATAGTCGCGCAGGAAATCCTGCAAACCATGGGCATACGCTCCTTTACGCCATTAGTGACAGCCTGTCCGGGCTGCGGACGCACTACATCGACTTATTTTCAAGAACTGGCACAAAACATTCAGCGTTATCTGCGCGAGCAGATGCCCCTATGGCGTAACCAATATCCGGGCGTTGAATCCATGAGTGTGGCGGTGATGGGCTGCGTGGTGAATGGGCCGGGGGAATCCAAGCTGGCCAATATCGGCATCAGCCTGCCCGGCACCGGGGAAGTGCCCGTCGCACCGGTGTTTGTGGATGGCCAGAAAACCGTTACTTTGAAAGGGAATGCGATTGCGCAAGAGTTTCAGGCAATCGTAGAGGATTACGTGCAAAGCCATTATGCCGAGGGCGGTAAATTGCGCCAGCAGGATGCCGACTTGGATCAAAGCACCCAGCATAAAACTATCCCGCTCAAGGCCCTCTAGCGCACATGGCTGATAAATTCCAAAGCATCAAAGGTTTTTACGATATCTTGCCGGAGCACACTGCGCTGTGGCAGAAACTGGAAGACACGGCGCGTCGTGCGCTGGCGCAGTATGGCTATCGCAATATCCGCCTGCCGCTGGTTGAGCCGACTGACCTGTTCGTGCGTAGCGTAGGTGAGCACACCGACATCGTCGAAAAAGAAATGTACTCGTGGGAGGACACGCTCAACGGTGACCAACTAACCCTGCGGCCCGAGGGCACGGCAGGTTGCGTGCGGGCCGTCATCGAACATAGCCTGACCTATAACGGTCCACAGCGCCTTTGGTATATGGGTGCCATGTTTCGCCACGAGAACGTACAGAAAGGCCGCCAGCGCCAGTTTCACCAGATCGGCGCAGAGGCTTTTGGCTACGCCGGGCCGGACGTGGATGCCGAGCAGATAGTGATGCTGGCAAGATTGTGGCGCGAACTGGGGCTATGTGACGTTGAGTTGCAGATCAATAGCATAGGCGATGCGGCTGAACGGGCCGAGTATCGCCAAACCTTGATTGCCTATTTCGAAGGCCATGCGGGGCTACTGGATGAAGACGCCAAGCGCCGTTTGCATAGCAACCCGTTGCGCATTCTTGACAGCAAAAATCCACGCATGCAGGAAATCATTGAAGCCGCACCAAGATTGTTAGATACGCTGGGCAGTGAAACCCGTGCACATTACGATGGTCTATGCCAATTGTTGGACGATGCCGGTGTGGCTTACCGCCTCAATACCCGTCTGGTGCGGGGGCTGGACTATTACAATCGCACCGTATTTGAATGGGTGACAGCCAAGCTTGGTAGTCAAGGTACGATTGCAGCGGGCGGCCGTTACGATAGCCTAGTCGAGCAATTGGGTGGCGATGCTACACCGGCCTGCGGCTTCGCAATAGGGCTGGAACGCATATTTTTGTTGATGCAGGAGTGCGGCATTGAAGCCAGCGACGCTCCTGATGTATATCTGGTGAATGTTGGTGAATCGGCTGAGCGTCAGGCACCGCGGATAGCCGAGGCTTTGCGTAATGCTGATTTGGCCGTAGTCATGCACGCTGGCGGCGGCAGTTTTAAAGCGCAAATGAAAAAAGCGGATCGTAGTGCTGCGCGTTATGCCTTGATTATTGGCGATGACGAAGTCGCAGCATCAGAAGTGACGTTGAAACCCATGCTGGTGGCGGGTGAGCAAGCAAGGCTTAGTTTGGACAAGGCGATAGAAGAGCTTACAAAATGACCGAGTTGCTGCGTATTGAAGGCTTGACCGTTGCCCCGCTGGCTGCGCCTGGCCGTTTGCTGGTCAACAACGTCTCATTCGCGCTGGAAAGCGGTAAAACTATTTGTGTGGTTGGCGAGTCTGGCAGCGGTAAAAGCCTGACTGCACTTTCGATAATGGGCTTATTGCCGCCTGCCTTGAAGCGCATGCAAGGTCATGTGAACTTTCTTGGGCAGGATCTGGCAACTTTATCCAATGAGCAGATGCGGGATATACGCGGCAAGCGCATCGGCATGATTTTTCAGGAGCCGATGACTTCACTCAACCCGGTGTTGACGGTTGGCTATCAGATTGGTGAAAGCCTCACGGTACATCTTGGTTTATCCGGTAAATCGCTCAAAACCCGCATCAGTCAATTGCTGGAGCAGGTCGGTATCCCGGCACAGCGTGCGGGAAGTTACCCTGATGAACTGTCTGGCGGCCAGCGTCAGCGCGTCATGATTGCCATGAGCATCGCCTGCGAACCGGCCATGCTGATTGCCGACGAGCCTACCACCGCACTGGATGTGACCGTGCAGGCGCAGATTCTCGATTTACTGGATGAACTCAAGCAACGCATGAATATGGGCATGCTGTTTATCACCCATGATTTTGGCGTGGTGGCGGATATTGCCGATAACGTGGCTGTGATGTTTCGCGGTGAAATCGTCGAAATGGGCTCGGTTCGAGACGTGCTGGAAAAGCCGCAACATCCCTACACCCAGGCATTGTTGGCCTGCGTGCCAGACGTCGAGGGCAAAAAACCGTTGAAACCGATTGATTATGCCTGGTTGAATGAAGGCGCGGCGGCATGACTGACTATATTTTGACCGCGCGCAATCTCACCAAGACCTATAGCCAGGCCAGTGGCAAGTTTGGTTTCGGCAACAGTCAAATCAGAGCTCTGGATAATGTCAGCATCAGCCTGGTCGCAGGTAGCACGCTGGCGGTGGTAGGCGAGTCTGGCAGCGGCAAATCCACCCTGGCGCGTTGTCTGTTACAATTGCAGCCCTTGGATAGCGGGGAAGTACGGTTTCAGGGACGTGATCTGGCGACTTTGTCCGGTGCTGATTTGCGTATGGTACGTCGACATTTGCAGATGATATTTCAGGATCCATTCGCATCGCTCAATCCACGCATGAAAGTGGATGAAATCGTCGGCGAAGGCTTGCTGATACACAAACTGGGCAGCCCTGAAGAACGGCGTCACAAAGTGCAGCAGATGCTGCAGCGTGTCGGCCTCTCTGCCGCAGACATGCTGAAGTATCCTCATGAGTTTTCCGGGGGGCAGCGTCAGCGCATAGGTATAGCGCGGGCTTTGGTGCTGGAGCCCAAAGTAGTCGTGTGTGATGAACCAGTATCTGCGCTGGATGTGTCGATTCAGGCACAGATTTTGTTGTTGCTAAAGGAACTGCAGCAGGAAATGGCGCTGAGCTATATCTTCATCACCCATGATTTGCGCGTAGTCCGGCATATCGCGGATGAAGTGGTGGTGATGCACCGTGGACAAGTAGTAGAGCAGGGCAGCGTTAGCGATATTTATAATGCACCGCAACAGGAATATACCCGCAATTTATTGAGATCGATCCCCGGCCGCAAACGCGTGGCGGATCTCCAGCCGCAAGCATAAAGCTGCATAACCGATTAAACTGATTTAGGAAATAGCATGGCATATGACTTGGAAGAGCAGGAACAGATAGACGAATTCAAGGTTTGGTGGAAGACCTACGGCAATATCGTGTTGCTGGTGATCGCTGTGGCGTTAGCTACATTTTCCGGCCTCCAGGGTTGGAAGTATTATCAGCATCGACAGGCACTGATGGCTTCAACCCAGTATGAAGCACTGAGCCAGGCTGACGCCAAAGACCTCAAATTGATACGCAGTATTTCTGCTGAATTGATGGATAAATTCTCCAGTACTGCCTACGCCGGACGTGCTGCATTGATAGTAGCCAAGGCCAACTATGTTGCGAACGATAGCAAGAGCGCCAAAGCGCAACTGGACTGGGCGCGGAACAATGCGCAAGAAGAGCCCATCAAGGCTATCGCCCAATTGCAACTGGCAGCCATACAGCTTGAAGAAAAGCAGTACGATGAAGCCCTCAAGATATTGGCTGAAAAGCATGATCCAGGCTTTGACGGCCTATTTGCCGATCTCAAAGGCGACATTTTGGCTGCGCAAGGTAAAAAAACCGAAGCCAAAGCGGCTTACCAAGATGCCCTGACCAAGCTGGATGATAGCGGACAGTACCATCATTTTACCGCCCACAAGCTAGAAGCGCTGGGGAGTTAGGCTTTGCGTTCACTCTCCCTGCTGGCATTGATTGCTGCCGTCACTCTTTCCGCTTGCACCCAGATGACGGATCTGAAAACCGATATATCGGAACGTATGTTTGGGCCTGAGGCTAGCGATCCTCCCGCCGAGCTCACCGATATCAAATCCACGGCATCGGCTAAAATACTCTGGCACGCCAATGTGGGCGCCTCGGAAAATCATGATTTTGTGCCAGCCATGGAAGGTTCGGCCATATATGCGGCCAGTGCATCTGGCGATATCGTGCGTCTGGACGCTGCCAGTGGCGATCAAGTGTGGCGCGTTAACGCTGGGGAAAAGCTTTCGGGAGGGGTCGGCGCAGGGGCCAATCTGGTGCTGGTTGGCACGTCTAAAGGCATGGTGCTGGCATATGACCAGAATGGTAAACCACTGTGGAAATCCAAAGTCAGCAGCGAGGTTCTAAGCGCGCCCAAGGTGTCCGGTGGAATAGTGGTGGTGCGGGCTGGCGACAGCCGCATTTTTGGTCTGAATGCTGCTGATGGCAAGCGTAAATGGGTTTACGAGCGTGCCACGCCAACACTTAGTCTGCGTAGCAGTGCCGGCGTCGTGATCGATGGCGGTATGGTCTATGCTGGATTCGCCGGAGGTAAACTGATCGAGGTTCGTCTGGAAGATGGCAAAGTGATATGGGAAGCTTCTGTGGCCCAGCCCAAGGGCTCTACAGAAATTGAGCGTATCGCCGATATTACCAGCTTGCCCGTGGTGGATGGCAGTCTGGTTTACGCTGTAGCCTATCAAGGAAAAATTGCCGGAATTGACCGTGCAACTGGTCATATAGCCTGGAGTCGTGATATATCAAGCTATACCGGAATGAGTTCCGAGGATGCCCGGGTATTTGTCTCACACGCTGGCGGTGCTGTTTACGCGCTGGAATATTCCAGCGGCAAGACGTTCTGGCGTCAGGGCGAGCTAGGTAATCGTCATTTGAGTGCGCCATTGCCATTAGGGTCATTGGTTGCCGTTGGCGATGTTGAGGGTTATGTACATTTTCTCAACCGTGAAGATGGCGCATTTGCTGCACGTATCCGCACCGAAGAGAGCCCCATCATGCCGCAAATGCTGCAACTTAAAAGTGACAGCTTACTGGCGCAGACCCGTAGTGGCGGACTCTACGCTGTCACTATCAAATAATTCATGTTACCTACTTTAGTACTGGTAGGCCGACCCAACGTCGGTAAATCCACCTTATTCAACCGCCTCACTAAAACCCGTGATGCGCTGGTAGCGGATTTACCTGGCCTTACTCGCGACCGCCATTATGGCCGTGGTAAAGGGGGGAGCAAGCCTTATCTGGTGGTGGATACCGGCGGTTTTGAACCCGCTGCAGATAACGGCATTATGGTGGAAATGGCACGCCAGACCCTGCTGGCTATCGATGAAGCCGATGTCATCGTGTTTCTGGTGGATGGCCGGCAAGGCGTAACCCCACAAGACAAAATCATCGCAGATCGTTTGCGCAGATGTGGCTGTCCGGTATTGCTGGCGGTGAATAAAACTGAAGGCATGCAGCGCGCAGTGGTGTCTGCAGAGTTTCACGAATTGGCGTTGGGTGACCCTCTGGCGGTGTCATCAGCCCACGGTGAAGGTGTGCGCGATCTGGTCGATCTGGCTTTGGAGACTTTCCCCGAGCCGGAGCCGGAAGAAGAGGCCTCAGCCAATAGAATTCCCAAGATTGCCATTGTTGGACGCCCCAATGTTGGCAAATCAACCCTGGTCAATGCCTTGCTGGGCGAAGAGCGCGTGATAGCGTTTGATCAGCCCGGCACCACGCGCGATTCCATCCATATTGATTTAGAGCGTGACGGCAAACATTACGTCATCATTGACACCGCCGGCGTGCGCAAGCGCGGTAAGGTATTCGAGGCGATTGAGAAGTTTTCAGTGGTTAAGACCATGCAGGCGATTGAAGAAGCCAATGTAGCGATTTTGGTGGTGGATGCCCAGGATGGTATCACCGAACAGGACGCGCACGTGGCTGCCTATATCCTGGAAAGTGGCCGCGCCTTGGTGGTGGCGGTGAATAAATGGGATGGCTTGGATGAGGATAAGCGCGATTGGATCAAACGCGAGATTGACCGTAAGCTGCAATTCCTGGATTTTGCCAAGTTTCATTACATTTCAGCACTGAAAAAGAAAGGTCTGCCCGAGCTTTTTACATCGGTAGATGGTGCTTATAAATCGGCGATGACCAAAATGCCCACGCCGCAACTGACACGCGCGCTAATCGACGCAACCACACAGCATCAGCCGCCGGTAAGCAAAGGAATCCGGCCTAAACTGCGTTATGCACACCAAGGCGGCAGCAATCCGCCGATTGTGGTAATCCATGGCAATCATGTGGAGGGTGTAAAAGACAGTTATGTGCGCTTTCTGGAGAAAACCTTCCGCAAGGCCTTCCAGTTATCCGGTACGCCGTTACGCGTGCAGCTCAAGCAGGGAGCCAACCCTTATGCCGAACCAGAAAAACCCAAGAGAGGCGAAGGCATAGTCAGCATGCGCCGGCGTGAAGTGGCGAAGCGCGCCGAGTTAAAAGCGCGCAAGGAATTGCCTACCCGAAAGCGCCTAGGAAGAAATTCAGCAACCACAACCAAGAAGTAAACTGCAATCAAAAAACGGGCGCCGGGTTTGAGCGCCGGCAATTTTTTAATACAGGCTTTCCCAGAATTTCCACCACACGCGATTATCCGAAGGTACGCCACTACCCAGCATCTGGCTGTTGGGATAATTGGTTTTTAATACCCTTAGCGTATCTTGCTTCAGATCAGTAAGGTCCAGCAGGTCATAGGCGCTGATCATGATAACCAGGGCCTCTTCAAGAGAAGTGGAATCCGGGTAGTTTTCAATGACGAATTGGCAACGATTGACAGCCGCTACATAAGCCTTACGTTTCATGTAATAGCGCGCCACATGCAGTTCGTGCGCAGCCAGATTGTTGACCAGATAGACCATGCGCAACGTGGCATCTTTGACGTAGCGACTTTTTGGATAGCGTGTAACCAGTTCTTTAAGCGCAAGGAACGATTCGCGTAGAGATTTAGGATCGCGATCGCTGATTTCTTGTGCTGTGAGCTTATCTATAATGCCGCGCTCATTAAAGGTGGCCAAGCCCTTGATGTAATAGGCATAGTCGATATTTGGGTGGTTGGGATGCAGCTTGATGAAGCGGTCAGCTGCCGCTATACACAAAATTGGATCGCCTTTTTTGTAATTTGCGTAGGCGATTTCAAGTTGTGCCTGCGTGGCATAACGACCATGCGGAAAGCGTGATTCCAGGGTCTGAAAGTATTTGATGGCCTTTTCGTAATCCCTGTCTTGCATCTTGGCTTCGGCTTCTTCATAGATGCGCTGCACGGTCCAGCCCTTGGTTTCATCAAGTTCATTAGGTTCACCAAATATGGCGCAACCTGTGAGCCAACTGGTAAGTAAAATTGCAGCAATTAACGCTAAACTACGCTTCATCGAATATATTCCATGCAAATAATGAATCAATTATAACTGATGACACAGAGCGCTCCTATCTCCCTGAAAATTCCATCCGATTTGGGTGGTTTACGACTGGATCAGGCCTTGCAACGCCTGTTACCGGATTATTCGCGTTCGCGCCTGCAAGGCTGGATCAAGGACGGTTTAGTCAGCATTGACCAGCAGCCTGCAACATCCAAGCAAAAAGTATGGGGCGGCGAACATGTGCAGCTGACGCCACAGGCTTTAGCCGGGGAAAGCACTTTCCTGCCCGAGGATATTGCCTTGTCCCTGCTGTATGAGGATGAGCATATTCTGGTGGTCAACAAGCCTGCGGGCATGGTGGTGCACCCGGCAGCGGGCAACTGGGATGGAACGCTGCTCAATGCCTTGCTGCACCATGCGCCACAACTAAATGAAGTCCCGCGTGCGGGTATCGTGCATCGGCTGGACAAGGATACCAGCGGCCTGTTGGTGGTGGCCAAGACCATTGCTGCGCAGACCAGCCTGGTGCGCCAGCTGCAGGCACGCACGGTGAAACGTGAATACCGCGCAATCGTGTGGGGCCAGATATGGCGTAACGGCACCGTGGACCAACCGGTTGGGCGGCATCCACGTTCCCGCACCAAGATGGCAGTCACTCGCAGCGGCAAGCCGGCAGTCACGCATTACGAGGTGCTGGAGCGCTTCGCTGTGCATACCTATCTGCGCTGCAATCTTGAAACAGGCCGCACGCATCAGATTCGTGTGCATATGCAGCATCTCAAAGCGCCGATAGTGGGCGACCCGGTCTATGGCTTTCATGGCATTGTACCTACCCGCGCGATGACACAAACCTTGCGTGATGCCCTCAAGGACTTCAAGCGTCAAGCGCTACACGCAATCAGGCTGGGGCTGATTCATCCCGAAACACAACAACCTATGGAATGGCAGATCGAGCTCCCCGCAGACATGAAGGCTTTGCTGGAAGCCATGCGGGTGGAGGACGAAGTGAGCGAGGAAGCATTCGAGTTCGACTACGGTGATGGCCTGCAAGATAGCGACGAACTGGAAAACGATGCGGAAGAATTGGAGGATGACGATGATGTTACTTGAGCAACATCTGATCATCCCCGACTGGCCTGCGCCTCCCAATGTACGCGCTTTGCAGACCACGCGTCTGGG
>JADGRN010000118.1 GCA_017880825.1 Methylophilaceae bacterium
CTGGACAAAATCGATCCAGACAAGGATATCAGGATTTCTTTGATAGAGGCGAGTGATCGAGTACTACCAGCCCTACCCCCAAGGTTATCCCATGCCGTAGTCGAAGAGCTACATAAGCTCAGAGTTAATCTTTACACAGGCGAGCGTGTAACGGAGGTGACGGACAAAGGTGTACGCACGCATAGTGGCCGCTTTATGCCGTCTGAATTGGTGGTGTGGGCAGCAGGAATCAAGGCGCCTGACTTTTTGAGCAATCTTGAGGGCCTGGAAACCAATCGCATCAATCAATTGGTGGTATCAAGGACCCTTCAAACCTCGCTTGACCCCAATATTTTTGCCTTTGGCGATTGCGCAGCCTGTCCGTGGCCAGGCAATGAGGAAAATGTGCCACCGCGGGCTCAGGCTGCTCATCAGCAAGCTTCTATGTTGGTTAAGACGGTTAAGCGCATTATGGCAGGTAAGTCCTTGCCGGAGTATTCCTATCGAGACTATGGTTCACTGGTTGGTCTTGGCCGTTACAGCACTGTTGGTAGCTTGATGGGAGCTCTCGCCGGGGGCAGTATGTACATTGAGGGATTATTTGCGCGCCTGATGTATAAATCACTATACAAAATGCATTTGATGACATTACATGGATTCTTCTCTGTGTTTTTGCAAACACTGGCCAGAATAATTACTCGCAGAACTGAATCTCGAGTGAAGTTACATTAAGCTGAGCGGAATTGGCATGAAATAAAAAACCGCAGATTAAACTGCGGTTTTTTATTGGTTAGGCGCTTTTTGTGTGCAATAAAGGCGGTAAATAACACTCATGCTGAGACTGACAAAAAGCCCGAATGTCAGCACTATCAGATTGACAGGAAGGTCAGCCTTAACCATCAAGGTATAAGCGCCTATCAACAAAAGAATCCCCAAATTTTCATTAAAGTTTTGTACCGCGATGGAATGCCCCGCTCCAATAAGTATGTGGCCGCGATGCTGTAGCAAGGCATTCAGCGGCACCACAAAATAGCCACTCAGTACGCCGATGAGGAAGAGCAGCACACTTGCAATCTGCCAGCTATGCACAAGCACCATGCCCATAACCAGCAAGCCCATAACAATACCGGCCGGCAGCACCTTGATTGAATCCTCAAGCTTGACGTAGCGTGCAGCCAGTACTGACCCTACCGCAATGCCAACAGCTACAGTCGCGGTAAGTTGTGTTGAGTGGTCCAAGCCGAAATTCAGCGCGTAAGCAGCCCATGCAAGCACTACCAGGCGCAAGGTAGCACCAGCCCCCCAAAACAATGTCGTCACGGCTAGTGAAACCTGTCCCATCGGGTCATTCCACAACACTTTGAACGAATGCCAGAAGTCACTCAGCATATAAAGTGGATTTTTCTTGGGCAGCTTGTGATCGATGGGCACTTTAGGGATATAGAAATTGAACCCTGCCGCTACCATATACAAACCAATAATTAGCATCATGCAGAGATGCGGGTCTATGCTGGCAAGCTTGCCACCCAGAATGGCGCCGAGGATGATCGCCATAACCGTCGATCCTTCCATCCAGCCATTGGCTTTAACCAACATGTGTGGTGGTAAATACTCGGTAAGTATGCCGTATTTGGCCGGGGAGTAAGCGGCCGCGCCGATGCCGACGATGCCATAGGCATAAAGTGGCTGCATGCCCAGCAACATCGCCATGCTGCCGACGAACTTGATGGCGTTGGAGATAAACATTACCCGGCCTTTGGGCAAGGCATCCGCAAAGGACCCGACGAAAGGCGCCAGAACAATGTAGGAGATAATAAAGAATTCCTGGAGTAGAGGCGTGTGCCAGCTTGGCGCGCTCATTTCCTGTAGTAATGCGATAGCGGCGAATAGCAGTGCATTGTCAGCGAGGGCAGACACAAATTGTGCTGCGAGTATTAGGTAAAACCCTGAATTCATTGCTACTGAGCCATTAATCATCGATTAGTGGCTGTCTCTCTCCCATGGTTGTTCTTGACGGTTAAGCTAAATGCTTAACTGGTTTTGTCTTATGTTGTGCTAAAGCGCCTCTGCAGCAAAATCGGCAAGCCGCGAGCGCTCTCCGCGCACCAGCGTCACATGACCATTGTGTTCCCAGCCTTTGAAGCGATCGACCACGTAAGTGAGGCCAGAGCTGCCCTCGGTCAGATAAGGCGTATCAATCTGCGCAATATTACCCAAGCATACTACCTTGGTGCCAGGGCCAGCACGTGTAATCAAGGTTTTCATTTGCTTGGGCGTCAGGTTTTGCGCCTCATCAATGATAAGGAATTTATGCAAAAAGGTACGGCCACGCATGAAGTTAAGTGATTTGATTTTGATGCGAGTGCGAATCAAATCCTGTGTGGCAGCCCGTCCCCATTCACCGGCCTCTTCATCAGTCTTATTAAGGACGTCCAGATTGTCTTCCAGCGCGCCCATCCAGGGTGCCATTTTTTCTTCTTCAGTTCCAGGCAAGAAGCCTATATCTTCGCCCACCGGAACCGTAACGCGGGTCATGATGATTTCGCTGTAAATTTTTTTGTCGAGAGTTTGCGTAAGCGCCGAAGCCAGTGTGAGCAGTGTTTTGCCAGTACCGGCCTGCCCCAACAGGGTGATGAAATCAACTTCCGGATCCATCAGTATATTAAGGGCGAAATTCTGTTCGCGATTGCGCGCCGTAATGCCCCAGACATTATTCTTATGCTGTGTGTAGTCTTTGACCACTTCCAGCACGGCAGTAATTCCCTCCAGCTTACGTACGACAGCGTGGAACGGCTTCTCAAACTCAAAGTAGACAAACTGATTGACCAAAAAGCTTGAGCACAGCGGGCCGGTGATGCGATAGAACATGCGCCCGGCGTCCTGCCATGACTCCATGGCCTTACTGTGTTTATCCCAGAAATTGGCTGGGAGATCTTTCATGCCGGTATACAGCAGATCGGTATCTTCCAGCACCTTGTCATTGAAGTAATCTTCGGCAGGCACACCTATGGCGCGGGCCTTGATGCGGATGTTGATATCCTTGCTGACCAGGATGACTTGTCGTTTCGGATTTTTTTTCTGCAAATCCAGCACTACGCCAAGAATCTGGTTATCGGCCTTGCCTCCGGCCAGCATCGGCAGCTCAATATCAACCGCATTGGTTTGCAGAAACAAGCGCCCACTGATGTGCTTGTTGCCGTTAGTGGATAGCGGACAACCCTGTTCAAGATTGACTAATTTAAGGCCGACGATTTCTTCCAGATTGCGGCTGGCTTGGCGAGCATTGCGTGCAACTTCGGTCATGCCTTTTTTGTTGTTGTCCAGTTCTTCCAGCGTAACCATAGGCAGATAAATGTCATGCTCCTCAAATCGGAACAGGCTGGAAGGGTCATGCATCAGTACATTGGTGTCGAGCACAAACAGCTTGGTGCTGGCGTTACGCTTACTAATCATCAGGCAAGGCTTTCCAGATTAAAGAGTGTTAACAAAATCAAGTACTTCACGTGCATGACCATCCACTTTGACAGCACGCCATTCGCAAACCAACTTGCCGGTTGTATCAATCACAAAAGTGCTGCGTTGTATGCCGCGCACCTGTTTTCCATACATGGTTTTTAGCTTCATCACGTCAAATAGATTGCAGGCCAGTTCGCTACCGTCGGAGAGCAGGTCGAACGGTAAACTGAATCTGGCTTTGAAGTTTTCATGTGATTTGATGCTGTCGCGCGAGATGCCAACAATAATCGTATTGGCATTTGTAAAGTCAACGTGGAGGTCGCGGAACTGCTGGCTTTCACTGGTACAACCAGGCGTGGCATCTTTTGGGTAAAAATAAATTACCAGCACTTTGCCAAGGTGGTCGGATAGCTTGAAAGTTTTTCCACTGGTAGCAGGGAGTTCAAAATCAGGAACGACTTGATTGAGCATAATTAGCAAAGGATTCCACACACCGCCATTGTTGTTAAAAAGCCCGCTTAAAGCAAGCTGGATATAACAAGAATCTAGACCTTTTCTGTGACGCTGTTATTTCTGGGTAGTTCTATCTCGACCAAAGTACCGCCGTCATCTCTGGCTTTGAAGATGATGCTGCCACCCAACTCCTCACAAACTTTGATGCAAAAGGGGATACCCAAACCGGTACCAAAGCGCTTGGTAGAAGGGCCGGGGCTGGCACTGTGGGGGTCGGGCGTAAATGGCATACCGGACCCACGGTCAGCGATTGTAAGGCGCACGCTATCTTTATCAAGGTCGGCAAAAATTTCGATAAGCGATTCTCTCGATGACGCTTCTGTTGCATTCAGTAATAGATTATAGAGCGCCTGCTCCAGCAGATGTCCGTCTGTAAAGATACGATCTTCCTGGTTTCCCCATGCTGGTTGTTTCAGTGCGATGGATTTCTCGCGCAGTTTTTGCTGCAATGGAACCAGTGCTCCGGCAATAATCTCGCCCAGCGAAGTTTCTGAGTAATGCGGTTTGAGAGGGTGCAGATAGGCAAGCAAGGAACCAGTCCAGCGCTCCAGGCGGTCTACCGTGCTGATAATCGCTGTCAAAGAATCTCGCGTATCTCTATCCAGCTCCGCACTATCAGTCACTTGTGCCGTTGCCCGAATACTGGCCAGAGGATTGCGAATGTTGTGCGCCAGCATCGGCACCAGCAGGCCTTGTGCAGCTTGCTTCTCGGTGCGGATCAGTGCTTCCTGGCTACGCTTCAGGTCTTCAGCCATAAGGTTGATGGCTCGCGACAATTCAGCAAGCTCGGCGGCACCGGCTTCCGGCACCTTGTGTTCCAGCCTGCCAGCACTAATCTCGGTGGTGGCATGCAAAATCTCTTCAATTGGCCTGACGATGGCGCGTTTCAGAAATAATCGCGAGAACAGCAGCAACATTAGAGCAAGCAAAATAGGGATGGCGAGCAAGAATACCGAGGTATGTTTGGCATCTTCAAGTCTTTGGGCAAGCTCCTGCTGCTTGAGGCCCAGCAGCAGCTCGGCATTTTTAGATACGTTTTCAAAGCGACGAAAAATGACCGATTCCAGATCGATGTTTAACGTTTTTTGCAGCGCTTCTCCGCTGAGTTCATGGTGACGGTCGAGGATGATGCTGGTCTCTGACACAAAGGAGGAGTAACTGGCTTGTAGCTCATGCACAGCAGCCTGCTCTTCGCGGCCTATTGCCAGTGTATGTAGCTGAGCGAAGTGTTTGCCTACTGATTTGGTATAAGCATCATATTCGTTGCGCGCTTCAGGGTCGGCCAGAAAATAGGCATCGAACAGCTCTTTCATCTGTCGATA
>JADGRN010000020.1 GCA_017880825.1 Methylophilaceae bacterium
CTGGCTGCTAATGCTGGATGAAGTGCAGAGCGGTATCGGCCGCACTGGTACCTGGTTTGCATTTCAGCATACGGACGTCGTGCCGGACGTGATGACCCTGGCTAAAGGCTTGGGGTCCGGTGTGCCAATCGGTGCCTGTTTGGCGCATGGGGCTGCGGCCGAGGTGTTTACCTACGGCAAGCACGGCTCGACGTTTGGCGGCAATCCGCTAGCTTCAGCAGCGGGCTTGGCCACTTTGCAGATCATAGAGGAAGACGGTCTCTGTGCGCATGCTGAGCAAGTCGGTGACTGGCTACGCGACGCATTTATTACTGAATTCAAAGACGTGCATGGTGTGGTTAAGGTGCGCAATGCCGGGTTGATGATCGGCATTGAGTTGGATCGTCCCTGTGCGGAGCTGGTGAAGCAGGCGCTTGAAGCGAAACTGCTCATCAATGTCACCGACGATACGGTAGTGCGCTTGTTGCCGCCGCTGATTATCAATCAGGATGAGGCGCAGCAGCTGGTTAATACGCTTGCTCCGCTGATTAAACGGTTTTTGGGTTAAGGATTTTTTGGGCAAACAAACTCACCACTGCAAATATGGCAATCAAACATTTTCTGCAATTTAACGATTTTACCCGCGATGAACTCGATCACGTGTTCGCTCGCACGCGCTGGATCAAGCAGCAATTCAAGACCTATCAGCAGTACTGGCCGCTTACCGATCGTACTCTGGTAATGATTTTCGAGAAGGCCAGCACGCGTACGCGGTTGTCGTTCGAGGCCGGTATCCAGCAGTTAGGCGGCTCGGCGATCTATCTGAATACGCGCGATTCTCAGCTCGGCCGCGGTGAACCGGTGGAAGATGCAGGACAGGTGATTTCTCGCATGAGCGACATTGTGATGATTCGTACCTTTGAACAGGAGGTCATCCAGCGTTTTGCTGCCAACTCACGCGTGCCTGTGATTAATGGCCTGACTAATGAGTATCATCCATGCCAGATTCTGGCGGATATCTATACTTATATCGAGCATCGCGGCCCGATACAGGGTAAAACGGTGGCCTGGATTGGCGACTCGAATAATGTATGCAACACATGGTTGCAAGCCGCCGAAGTGTTCGATTTCAATGTGCATGTATCGACACCGCCGGGTTATGAGGTGGAGCCGGAACGTGCCGGTTTATACGGCACCGACCACTATGAGGAATTCGCCGACCCGATGGAAGCAGCCAGGGGCGCTGATCTGGTGACTACAGATGTCTGGACTTCGATGGGTTTTGAGGCCGAGAACGAAGAGCGTCGCCGTGATTTTGCCGATTGGCAAGTGGATGCCGACATGATGAAAGTGGCAGCCAAGGATGCGTTGTTCATGCATTGCCTGCCTGCGCATCGCGGTGAGGAGGTGGCTGCCGAAGTCATTGATGGCCCACAGTCTGTAGTATGGGATGAGGCAGAGAATCGGCTGCATGTGCAGAAGGCTTTGATGGAATATTTATTGTTAGGAAAAGTAAAGTAATGAATGAAGCCAAGAAAACTGATAAGAAAACTGATATTAGCAAAGTAGTGCTTGCCTACTCTGGTGGTCTGGATACCTCGGTCATCCTGACGTGGCTGACAGACGTCTATCAGTGCGAGGTCGTGACGTTTACCGCTGACATCGGCCAGGGTGAAGAGCTGGAACCTGCACGCGAAAAAGCCAAAAAATTCGGCGTGAAGGAAATTTATATCGACGACCTGCGCGAGGAATTCGTGCGCGATTTCGTTTTTCCCATGTTCCATGCCAATACGGTTTACGAAGGCGAATACCTGCTCGGCACTTCCATAGCGCGCCCGCTGATTGCCAAGCGCCTGATCGAGATTGCACGTGAAACCAATGCCGATGCGATTTCCCATGGTGCCACCGGTAAGGGCAACGATCAGGTGCGTTTCGAGCTGGGCGCCTATGCGCTCAACCCGAACATCAAGGTCATTGCGCCTTGGCGCGAGTGGGATCTGTTGAGCCGCGAAAAGCTTATGGCCTACGCCGAAACGCATGGCATCCCAGTCGACATGAAGCACAAGCAGGGCGGTTCGCCGTATTCCATGGATGCCAACCTGCTGCACATCTCCTACGAAGGCCGCCACTTGGAAAACCCGGCGGCAGAGGCTGAGGAATCCATGTGGCGCTGGACGGTGTCGCCAGAAAAGGCGCCGGACGCTGCCGAGTACCTGGATATCGAATACGCCAACGGTGACCCGGTTGCGCTCAACGGCAAGAAGCTAGCACCGCATGAACTGCTGGCCGAACTAAACAGGCTCGGCGGCAAGCACGGCATTGGCCGCCTCGACCTCGTGGAAAACCGTTACGTCGGCATGAAATCCCGCGGATGCTACGAGACGCCGGGCGGTACCATCATGCTCAAGGCGCACCGTGCGATCGAATCGCTCACCTTGGACCGCGAAGTCGCGCATTTGAAGGACGACCTGATGCCGCGCTACGCCAGCCTGATCTATAACGGCTACTGGTGGAGCCCGGAGCGCGTGGCACTGCAAACCCTGATCGACCACACGCAGAAGAGCGTGAATGGCTTTGTGCGCGTCAAGCTATACAAGGGCAATGTGATCGTGACCGGCCGCGACAGCAAGACCGATTCACTGTTCGACCCGACCATCGCCACTTTCGAGGACGATGCCGGCGCTTACGACCAAAAGGACGCGGGCGGCTTCATCAAACTGAATGCATTGCGTATGCGCATCGCCGCGAATTTACGCATCAAGAAAAACTAATTGGAGAGAGAACATGGCGCAATTCGACAATGTCAGCGTTAAAAAGAAGGCCAATGTGTATTTTGATGGCAAGTGCGTAAGCCACACCGTGCTGTTCCCTAATGGCACGCGCAGTACCATAGGCGTGATTTTCCCCAGCACGCTGACGTTTAATACAGCTGCACCAGAGCTCATGGAAATCAATCTGGGTGAGTGCAAGGTGCGGCTCAAGGGTGAAGAGCGATGGACTACCTACAAAGCGGGAGACAAGTTTACCGTGCCGGGCAACTCTTCATTTGATATTGAAACCATCGAGATGCTGGATTATGTCTGCCATTTTGAATAATTGATCGGGGATGCCATATGCCATCATTTGATATCAGTTCAGAAGTCGATATGGTCGGGTTGAAGAATGCTATCGACATCGCCGGGCGTCAGATTACCAACCGTTACGATTTCAAGGGCACCAGTGCCAAGGCGGAGCTGAACGAGAAGGAAAAGCTCATTACCATTCACGGTGATTCAGATTTCCAACTTGATCAGATCAAGGATATCCTGCTGCCGGCCATGGAGAAGAAGGAGCCTGACAGCAGCAAACGTCTGGATCATCAGACTGTACAGAAAGTATCGGGCAACAAGGTCAAGCAGGAATTGAAAATACGCGCGGGCATCGATAGCGATCTGGCCAAGCGTATTGTGAAACTCATTAAGGATTCCGGGCTCAAAGTACAGGCCAGCATACAGGGCGACACGGTGCGGGTGAATGGCGCCAAGCGCGATCTGTTGCAAGAGGCGATTGCACTGGTGAAGAAATCGATAACGGATTTCCCGTTGCAATTTGGTAACTTCAGGGATTAATTTTTTATTGGCCGCTTTGGTTAGCCGGGAAATGGCAACTACTGCTGTTGCAGGGCATTTTGTCGATGTCAGGCAGTTTTAATCAAACTACAGGAGTGCGTTATGAAGAAGTTGTTCACATTAATGTTATTAGGCGTCGTATTAGTCCTGCTTGGTTGCAACACATGGCATGGCTTTGGTCAAGACTTGGAAAAAACCGGAGAAAAAATCAAGAAGTCGCCCAATAACTAATGCAGCCATTTACCAAATTAGACGGGTTAGTGACAGCGTTGGATTGCTTATTTAAAAATGCAGGAACTGTGTTATCAGTTCGGCATTGAATTAAGTATGCAAACCGTTACTACGCCTAATGGCGAAATGCATATGCACAGGGCTTCGTACGGGCGGTATCTATACCGATGGCACACAAAAAGTAAAATGCAGTGAAATGGGCGACGCTGTTGTGGCGGCGCTGTAAGGAACGAATATGTTAAGAACAGGTTTTGTTGGTTGGCGTGGCATGGTGGGCTCGGTGCTCATGCAACGCATGCGCGAAGAGAATGATTTTGCGTTGATCGAGCCAGTTTTTTTTACCACTTCGCAAGCCGGCAGCGTTGCGCCCGGTGTGGGTGTGACTGTCCCGCCACTCAAGGATGCGCGCAACATCGACGAGTTGTGCACGATGGACGTGATCATCTCCTGCCAAGGCGGGGACTACACCACTGAAGTTTTCCCCAAGCTGCGCGCTACGGGCTGGGCAGGCTACTGGATTGATGCCGCTTCCGCGCTGCGTATGGAAAAAGACGCGGTGATTATTCTCGACCCGGTGAATAACCATGTCATCCAGAATGCACTGGCCCAAGGGGTGAAAAATTACGTCGGCGGCAACTGTACCGTCTCGCTCATGCTGATGGCTTTGAATGGTTTGTTCCGTGAAAATCTGGTGGAATGGGCTACCTGCATGACCTACCAGGCAGCCTCTGGTGCTGGTGCGCAGAATATGCGGGAATTGCTCAAGCAAATGGGCGAGGCACATCGTGTGGCGCAGTCGTTTCTGGAGGACCCGGCTTCGGCCATTCTGGACATTGATCGTGAAGTAGCTGGAACGTTGCGTGACGAGCGCTTTCCAACGGCACACTTCGGTGTGCCGTTGGCTGGCAGCCTGATTCCCTGGATTGATAAGGACTTAGGCAACGGGCAAAGCAAAGAGGAATGGAAAGGCGCGGCTGAAACCAACAAGATTCTCGGTCGAGAAAGCAACCCGGTGCTGATAGATGGCTTGTGCGTGAGGATTGGCGCAATGCGCTGCCATTCCCAGGCGATGACCATCAAGCTGAAAAAAGATGTGCCCATGAATGAAATTAACGCCATGATTGCTAACGCCAATGACTGGGTGAAAATAATTCCCAATGAGCGCGAAGCGAGCATGCAGCAACTCACGCCAACTGCTGTCACCGGGACGCTGAGCGTGCCAGTCGGGCGTTTGCGCAAGATGAGTATGGGCGGAGAGTATCTTTCTGCATTTACAGTAGGCGATCAATTATTGTGGGGCGCGGCTGAACCATTGCGCCGTATGCTGAGGATTTTAATTAAGCATTAAATCTTGAACTATAGATAGGCTGCAAATATGATGTGTGGTATGAGCTTGCATCTCTAACTATTTGATGTTAGTTTAATAACGCTATTAAAAGTTCGATAAGGGTGGGATAGTGCATAAATCCAAATTAAAGAGGATATCGCTTGCTGTTTGCTTTGCACTGATGCCATTAATGGCATCGGCTGCGGGCTTGGGCAAGTTGAAGATCATTTCTGGTCTAGGCGAGCCACTGAGTGCGGAAATAGAACTGCTCTCGACAACTAATGAAGAGCTTTCTTCACTTTCAGCTGTAATTGCGTCTGAAGAAGCCTACAAGGCTCAGGGTATAGAGCATTTGGCAGTGCACAAAGTTATCAAGGTTGAGGTGACTAAACGCTCCGATGGTTCACCAGTATTGAAGTTGACTACGTATCAACCAATAAACGATCCATTCCTTGATATGCTGATTCAGGTAGATTGGTCGACCGGCCGTCTGGTTCGCGAATACACAGCATTACTGGATCCGCCGGGATTTGGTGACCAGAGTGCTACGACAGCGACGACTCCAAAGAGTCCAAGCTCAGGCGACACCATGACAGTTGCTCCATCCAAGCAGCCTGCAAAAAAAAAATCTAAAAGTTCAAATACATCATTCGCACCGGCTCCCACAACCAAAGAAGTAGCGGCTGAGCCAAGCCCATCCGGCTCTTCTGCTGAAGGCTATACCACCAAGCGTGGCGACACCCTAAGCAGTATTTCAAGAGAGTTGCAGGTTGAGGGTGTGAGCCTGGAGCAAATGTTGGATGGCCTTTATCGCGCCAACAAGCAAGCCTTCATGAAGGACAACATGAATCGGCTTAAAGTGGGCAAAATCATGCATGTGCCTGCTGCGGAAGAATTGCAGTCAGTCAGTCAGCAGGAAGCGCTGCAGGATATCCGTGCGCACTCCAAAGACTGGAATGCCTATCGTAACAAGCTGGCAGGCGCTGTTGCTGAGTCTGCGCCATCCACTGAGGAAGCTTCCAATCGGTCTTCGGCAGGCAAGATTAGTGCGCCCGTAGAAGATAAAGCTGCACCTGTGAGCAGCGGCCCTAGAGATGTGGTCAAGCTTTCCAAAAGCGAGTCGCCAGCCAAATCTGGTGGTGCTAGCGAGAAAGATATGCAGGGTAAGCTGAATGCCATGCAGGAAGAATTAACTGCACGGGAAAAGAGTCTTAAAGAAGCTAATGAGCGTACTGCCATGCTGGAAAAGCAGGTGCAGGATATGCAAAAGTTATTATCCATCAAGAGCCAGGCAATGGCAGATCTACAAAAAGGTGCAACGGCACCTCCTGCCCCAGCCGCCGTTCCTCCTGCTCCGGTTGCACCTGCAGTCAAGCCAGAACAAAAAGCCCCAGAGCAGACAGCGACCCCAGATAAACCAGCCAAGGTAGAGCCTGTTGCTGTGGAAAAGCAGCCAGACGCTAATAACCCCGACGCAAAGCAAGTCAAGAAAAAAATTATTGTTGCTCCGCCAGTCCAGAAGGAAGAGCCAGCGTTGCTGGACGGCTTGCTTGATAACCCTTTAGCCTTGGGCGGTGGCGCCGCACTGTTGGCAGTGATAGGTGGCTGGCTGTTTATGCGTAATCGTCGCAGTAAAGGGTTGGATAGCTTCGAGCAAGGCATCCTGACTTCCGGCGGTCTCAAGGCCAATACCGTATTTGGCAATACCGCCAGTGGCACGGTGGACTCCGGCGATACGTCATTCCTGACGGATTTCTCGCATAGTGCTGGCAGCGTAATGGATACCCATGATGTAGACCCGATTGCCGAAGCAGAGGTCTATATGGCGTATGGGCGTGATGCCCAGGCTGAGGAAATTCTTAAGGACGCCATCGCCAAAGAGCCAAAACGTTACGAACTTCATCTCAAGTTGCTCGAGATATACGCTGGACGCAAGGATACTGCAGCTTTTGAAACCATCGCCGGTGAGCTTTATTCGACACTGGGTTCATCCGATCCAGTCTGGACAAAAGTGGCAGAATTGGGCCAAAAAGTTGAGCCGGGTAACCCACTTTACAGTCTTAGCAATGTGACGACCAACGCTACAGACAGCGCAACGCATGAAGCCAAAAGCGAACTTGATCCCAGTGATTTTGCCAAAGCTAGCGGGATGTCCGATTCGATGCTGGATTTTTCGCTTGATGCAGCAGCAGACACGGAGCCTAATATGGAAATGTGTGGAGAAGGATCGCCCACGATTGGTGAAGCATCTGCAAGCGCAGACAATTCAATGGACTTTGCGCTGGATACAAACGCTGGAGCGGCTGCAGAAATGAATCAGTCTGCAACGTCAGAGCCAGCAGAACCGCCAGCGACAGAGGCCACCAGCGATATTTCATTTGATCTGCCTGAGGTTGCCCAGACGATGGAGTTGCCCACATTGGCCGGTGAGCCTGAGGCAGAAGCCTTCGATAAAACCATGATAATGGATTCTGGAAGTGACAATGCTAGCGAAGAAATTGAGTTTAAAGCAATGCCGGAAGAGGAAAACGCGGCTGATTTGAATTTTGATATGGATCTCGGCGCTGAAGCACCTGCGACTGCTGAAGCGTCGACTATGCCTGCAACAGAAGTACCGGAACTCGATCTGTCAGGTATTAGCCTGGATATGAATACCCCAGCCAGTTCAGTAACAGAGCAAACCGAAGCTGCGGCTGGTGAGCTGGCCGGCGTAAATACCAAGCTGGATCTGGCAACTGCCTACAGCGACATGGGCGATAAAGAGGGCGCACGTGAACTGCTGGAAGAGGTACTGAAAGAAGGTGGACCACAACAACGCGAACGTGCACAGCAGATGCTTAACAGCCTTGGCTGATGTGATAAACCCACTAAAAGCCGGGCTTGATAGTCCGGCTTTTTTATTTGACTGGCGAACTCAATAGCGTGTTACACCCATCGACTAAAGTGATATTAGTGATTGTGCTGGCCATCGCAGTACAGGCGTTGCAGCCGCGTGTATTAATCCTCCTCGGGTTAGCGCTCATGTTGCTCATGATGCAATTTCACGCAGTTGTATTCTGGCGCATGCTAAGGCGGACGCGCTGGTTGCTGGTCACCTTGATTTTGGTGTTTGCGTTTACTACCCCGGGCGAGTATTTGCCAAACTGGCCATTCGAAATCGGGCCGACTTATGAAGGCTTGTGGTCTGGTGCTATTCAGGCAGGCAGGTTAACTGTGATGCTAGCCGGATTATCGGTATTGCTGACGACTACAGACCGTGAAAATCTGATTGCCGGATTGTTGACCTTGCTGTACCCCTTAAAGTATCTGAAACTACCTTCTGAGCGCTTTGCAGCAAGGCTTTGGCTCACGCTGCACTATGTTGAGCAGCCTTCATCCATAAAACCAGGACAACGCCTGATGGATAGACTTGCTGCTTTTTCCAGTATCGAGGATGCATCTACGCAATCCGCGCCTGAAACGATCGTAGTAGCACTTCCATTATTCACATGGCGCGATGGTTTAGTTGTGCTCGGCATGATAATTCTCGGCTTGATGATGACGGGTTTTTGGCTGTCATGAGAATCGCACTGGGTCTGGAATACGACGGGGCTGGTTTCTGCGGCTGGCAAAGTCAGGCTAACGGTTGTGGACTGCAGGATAGCCTGGAGAAAGCACTGGCTGGCATAGCAGATCATCCGTTGCGGGCAATCGCAGCTGGTCGAACCGATACTGGCGTACACGCACTTTCGCAAGTCATACATTTTGATACGCTGACACTGCGACCAATGAGCGCCTGGATACGTGGCGTCAACGCTTTGCTTCCCAAAGCTGTTCGCGTGTTGTGGGCTAATCAAGTCGATGAAAAATTTCATGCGCGATTTGAAGCGCATCAACGTAGCTATCAGTACTTGCTGGTAAATCAACCGGTTGCGCCGGCGATTCTTGCCGGCAAGGCCGGCTGGTTCCACCTGCCTTTGGATTTGACGTTGATGAGAGCGGCCGCCAGCGACCTGGTCGGTGAACACGATTTCAGTGCTTTCCGAGCCGCGGAGTGTCAGGCAAAATCCCCCATCAAACATTTGCATCGCGCTGACATCAGTCAGATCGGCAATAGTTTTCTGTTTGACTTCAGCGCTAATGCGTTTCTGCATCATCAGGTGCGCAATATGGTGGGCGCACTGGTTTATGTGGGTAAGGGTAAACACCCACCGTCGTTGATTAAGGCGCTATTACAAGCCAAGGACCGTAGTCATGCGCCACCTACCTTCATGCCTGATGGTTTATACCTAAGCGGTGTGGAATATGATGCAAAGTGGAGATTACCATGCACTCATCGCAGCCTGACTGCCTTGCCATTGCTTATAAACTAATTGCTTGCTGGCTGACACCAGGCAAGCTTTCGGATACGCTACACCTTTAAATCGAAGAATTTTCAATTGCGCACCAGAGTCAAAATTTGTGGCATTACCCGCATCGAGGATGCACTCGCTGCGGTAGCCTGCGGCTGTGATGCCATCGGCTTGGTGTTCTATGACAAAAGTCCACGCAACGTCAGCCCCATCCAGGCAGCTACTATCGTGGCTGCATTACCAGCATTTGTGAGTGCTGTTGGCCTGTTTGTTGACGCGTCCGCTGAAGCGGTGCGCGCAACATTGGCCAAAGTGCGACTCGATCTGTTGCAGTTTCATGGTGAAGAGTCCGCCGATTACTGCCGTCAATTCCACGTGCCTTATATGAAAGCCATAAGAGTCAGGGCGGGTACAAATTTGATACAATGTGCAAACGATTATGCAGATGCAAAAGCCTTGCTGGTCGACGCTTACAGCGAAGGTGTAGCCGGTGGAACAGGGCAGGTTTTTGACTGGAACCTGATTCCTGCCGACTTGACGATCTCTGTGGTGCTGGCAGGAGGCCTTAACGCTGGCAATGTAGGCAATGCCATTCGCCAAGTCAGGCCCTATGCGGTAGATGTAAGCGGTGGGGTGGAACGAGAAAAAGGGATAAAGGACGCGGATAAAATAGCTGCGTTCATGCGAGGAGTAATTGATGCAGATGTATGACTTTCCTGACGCGCGTGGCCATTTTGGCCCTTACGGCGGCATTTTTGTAGCGGAGACGCTGATTGAAGCGCTGGAAGAATTGCGCGCAATGTATGACCGCTATCGCAATGATCCTGAGTTTCTTGCCGAATTTGAGCATGATCTGAAATATTTTGTCGGCCGCCCCAGCCCGGTGTATCACGCCAAACGTCTGTCTGATCATTTCGGCGGCGCACAGATTTATCTTAAGCGTGAGGATCTGAATCATACCGGCGCGCACAAGATCAATAATTGCATCGGCCAGGTTTTGCTTGCCAAGCGCATGGGTAAACCACGTATCATCGCCGAAACCGGCGCCGGCCAACATGGCGTGGCGACCGCCACAGTAGCGGCGCGCATGGGGTTTGAGTGTGTGGTGTATATGGGCTCCGAGGACATCAAACGCCAGTCACCCAATGTCTTTCGCATGAAATTGCTGGGCGCCACCGTAATACCGGTCGAATCCGGCTCCAAGACGCTCAAGGATGCACTCAACGAGGCCATGCGCGATTGGGTCACCAACATTGCCGATACTTTTTACATCATAGGCACCGTTGCCGGTCCGCACCCATATCCCATGATGGTGCGGGATTTTCAGTCCATCATCGGTATCGAAGCCAGGCGCCAGATGCCGGAACTGATCGGGCGTCAGCCGGATGCCATCATCGCCTGTGTCGGTGGCGGCTCCAATGCCATGGGAATTTTCTACCCCTACATCAATGATAAGGATGTGCGCCTCATCGGTGTCGAGGCTGCTGGTTTGGGTATGGAAACCGGCAAACATGCCGCGCCACTCACGGCCAATAGTCCGGTGGGCGTATTGCACGGCAACCGGACTTATCTGATGCAGGATGAGAACGGCCAGATTATCGAAACCCATTCGATTTCGGCAGGTCTGGATTATCCCGGTGTCGGCCCTGAGCATGCCTGGTTAAAGGACATGCAGCGCGCCGAATACGTCGCGGTGACGGATGACGAAGCCATACAGGCTTTCCACACGTTGTGTCGCATGGAAGGCATCATCCCTGCCCTGGAATCCAGTCATGCCCTGGCTTACGCTACCAAACTCGCCCCCAGTATGGCGCGTGACCAGGTGCTACTGGTCAATCTCTCTGGCCGCGGCGACAAAGACATCAACACGGTAGCTAAACTTTCTGGAATCACTCTTTAATTCATGTCCCGTATTCAGCAGACTTTCGCCACACTCAAACAGCAGGGTAAAAAAGCCCTTATTCCATACATCACCGCAGGCGATCCCCATCCCAGGCTGACGGTTGATCTGATGCATGAACTGGTCAGGACCGGGGCCGATATTATCGAACTGGGTGTGCCATTTTCTGACCCTATGGCGGATGGCCCGGTGATTCAGCGTGCCAGTGAGCGTGCGCTGGCGCATCATGTCAGCTTGAATCATGTGCTGGAGATGGTGCAGGCGTTTCGAATGAAAAATACAACCACGCCGGTAGTGCTAATGGGTTATGCCAATCCGGTGGAAGCCATGGGGACCGAGCGCTTTGCCGACCGCGCGAAAGCTGCGGGAGTGGACGGTGTGCTCACCGTTGATTATCCGCCGGAAGAATGCGGCGAATTTGTACGCTTGCTGAAAGCGCGTAATATTGATCCAATTTTTCTGCTGTCACCCACCACCGAGCCTGCACGCGTGCAGACCATCGTCGATATGGCCAGTGGCTTTGTCTATTACGTATCGCTCAGGGGAGTGACTGGTGCGCAGAACCTGGACATCGTTGATGTGGCAAAACATATAGCCATCATTCGGGGGAAAACCGGCTTGCCCATCGGTGTTGGTTTTGGTGTGCGTGATGCAGCCACCGCCAAGTCGATTGCCCATGTGGCAGATGCCGTGGTGGTGGGCAGTCGCATGGTGCAAGCTATCGAACAATCAAGCGAACAGAATGTGGTGGCTAATGTAGCTGCCTTGATGACTGAATTACGTAGTGCTATCAACTCCAACTGACAGGACTGAGCCATGAGCTGGTTACAAAAACTTCTGCCTCCCAAGATCAAGCGTAATGTTGGTATCAGCAAGAAAAATGTGCCGGAAGGATTGTGGAGCAAATGTCCTTCCTGCGAGTCGGTACTTTACCGTACGGATTTGGAAAACAATGCCGAGGTATGTCCCAAGTGTGCCTACCATAATCGGATTTCCGCCAGAACTCGCCTGGATTTCCTGCTCGACACGGAGGGGCGTTATGAAATTGGTGCGGAAGTGCTCCCTATTGACGTGCTTAAATTCAAGGACAGTAAACGCTATTCTGACAGGCTAAAATCCACGCAGGCCGAATCCGGTGAGACCGACGCCCTGATTGTGATGCAAGGCACCATCAAGGGTGTTCCGGCAGTAGTGGCATCTTTCGAATTCAAGTTTATGGGTGGCTCCATGGGCTCGGTGGTAGGCGAACGTTTCGTGCGAGGTGTGCTGACTGCTATCGAAAATAAAACACCATTTATCTGCATTTCTGCCAGTGGCGGGGCACGCATGCAGGAAGGTCTGCTGTCACTGATGCAGATGGCAAAGACCAGTGCAGTCTTGACCGAATTGAGCAAGGCCGGCTTGCCTTATATATCCGTGCTTACCGATCCAACCATGGGTGGGGTTTCTGCCAGCTTCGCCATGCTGGGCGATATTATTATTGCCGAACCACAGGCCTTGATTGGTTTTGCCGGGCCGCGCGTTATTGAGCAGACAGTACGTGAAACATTGCCGGATGGGTTCCAGCGCGCAGAGTTCCTGCTGGAACATGGCGCGATCGATATGATCGTTGATCGCCGTGAAATGGCTGAACGTCTGGCTGTACTACTTGGTAGTTTGCTAAAAATAACCTCTGCCGCCTGATATTTCTCACAAATTCTTATAGCAAAAGTGCCTCCCGAACCAGTTTCCTTGCCTGCCGATCTCAATGGCTGGCTGGCTTATCTCGAACAATTACACCCCAAATCCATTGCGCTCGGCCTGGAGCGGGTAAATGAGGTCAAGAGCCGTCTCGCACTGCAGCCCGGTTTCCCCATCATCACCGTGGCCGGCACCAATGGTAAAGGTTCGACCTGCGCCATGCTGGAGCGGATTTATACTGAGGCAGGCTATCGGGTTGCCTGTTATAGCTCACCGCACTTGCTGCGCTACAACGAGCGTGTGCGGGTTAACTGCCAGGAGGCGAGTGACGCCGACCTGTGCACTGCCTTTGCGGCAGTTGAGGCTGCACGGCAGCAAACACTACTGACCTATTTTGAATACGGAACACTGGCTGCACTTTGGCATTTTGTACATACAGAAGTCGATGTGGCGATTCTTGAAGTAGGCTTGGGTGGCAGGCTGGATGCGGTTAATGCTTTTGATCCGGCGTGTACCGTGATTACCAGTATCGACCTGGATCATATGGATTATCTGGGTAACAGCCGGGCCAGCATAGGCTATGAAAAAGCCGGCGTGTTCCGCCGCAGTGTGGCGGCCTTATGCGGCGACCCGCAACCGCCGGAGACTGTGACCAATCATGCCAAGGCGATAGAAGCTGATTTTCGCCAGATAGGCCGAGATTTTGGTTTCACGCGAAAACCAGATGGTTGGGATTTCCATATGGGTGCTGTACAGATAAGGAATCTACCTATGCCTGCACTGGCGGGTGATTTTCAGCTATTTAACGCATCATGTGCCTTGGGCGTCGTTACCTGTTTGCAGCCTGCGCTGCCGGTTAAGCCGCAGCAGGTCGCGCGGGGGTTACGTGACGTAGTGTTGGCAGGTCGCTTTCAACGTATCACCGGATACCCACAAATTATTCTGGATGTTGCGCATAATCCTCACGCAGCCCATGCTTTGGCCGAGAATCTGAGAAAAACTGAAACTGGTGGTTACACGCTAGCGGTTTTTGCCATGCTGGCTGACAAGGATATAGCGGGCGTAGTGCAGGTATTGGAAGCGATGATCGACCGCTGGTTTGTGGCGGATATTCATTATGCGCGCGGCGCCAGCGCCCAGCAGCTGGCTGAAAAAATTCGGCAGACCATCAAGGATGCAAAGGTAGAATGTCATCGCGAAGTCTCGCTCGCTTTCAATGCAGCCTGTCACGCGGCAGACGAAAATGATAGAATCATCGTTTTTGGGTCGTTTTACACGGTGGCTGATGTTATGCGCACGCTGCCAGCGACCCATCTCGGTGATTAGGACTATTCATGGCGACCGATCAGTATGACCATGTTCGCCTGTTGGATGCTCAAGGCGTCACTCGCCTGTCATCGCCCGTCGGACTGCCGCCTGTGTCTTCTGTTGTTTCGCAGCGCATTCCTGAAATCTTGCGATCGGATCAAGTGAC
>JADGRN010000119.1 GCA_017880825.1 Methylophilaceae bacterium
CATAGGTGAAAGCAGCACAGCAGCAAGTGGATCCAGATGGTCTTTTCAAGCACCCTATCGGTTAATTATATCATTCCAGTTTTTTTCCAGCCGTTTTAGCGAAACCGGGAACGGCGTTTTCAGCTCCTGCGCGAATAGCGATACGCGCAACTCCTCAATCAACCAGCGGAAATCCAGCAGTTCCTGCGTCAACTTGTCAGCTTTTTTCTGCTTCTCGACTGCCGCTTCCCAGTTCTGCCATAGCACACCGACTGCCTGAGCATTGCGCCCGTCACGGTCAGGGTTGCTGGGGTGTTTTTCTATGCGTAAGCGTAAAGCTTTAAGGTAGCGCGGTAGATGCTGCACATGCTCCCATGGCGTGCGGCTGAAGCAGTTTTTGTATATCAACCAGTGTAGTTGTTGCTCCACATCACGCTTGAGGCGGTTGACGGTGGCCGGCATCTGGCTTTGTTTCGCCACCAGCAGCTGATATTCAGTGGCAATCGCCTGTACCTGACGTACCAACGCTTCTGTAACGGCAGGTAAACGTGTACGCGCCCGCGCCTTGAGCTTCATGAACTCATCATTGGTGCGTGGCAAGGGATCATCGCCGATGAAAGCACGGTCAGCGATGGTGGTCAGCAGGTCTTCTTTCAGGTCATCCGCATTGAGGATATTACGCAGCAGCATGGCGTATTGGGTAAACCCTGGCAGCCCCTTATCCAGCTGTTTCATCTGTTCTTTTAGCTCGAAGCGCATCAGACGTCGTACACCAGCACGGTGCGCTGTAACAGCGGCGGTCTCGGTATCGAACAGCTTCACAGACACACTGTCGTTATTGTCTTCCAGTGCCGGGTAGCCCGTGAGTTGCCGACCATCCTGGCTAAAGCTCAGCGTGGTCGGCAGATCACCGAAATCCCACTGCTTGAGGCCGCTCTTTTCGATATCCGGCGAGGCATTCCTGAAAGTGAGTTGCGCCGCCTGCCCGAGCTGCTGTTTCAGCGCATTCCAGTTGCGGCCCATGGCCAACTCGCGCCCTGCATCATCGACTATGCGGAAGTTCATCAGCAAATGCGCGAGGATGTCGTCCTGCCAGTCTTGCACTGACAGCTTGAGGCCGCTGCGCTGCTGAATGTATGCCGCCAACGCGGGTTGCACCTGGCCTTGTCCAACAGCAGCCTGCTCGAGGAACGCCGTGACAAAATCCGGCACCGGCACGCACACGCGGCGGAACGCTTTGGGCAGCGCCTTGACCAGGTAAGTGATTTTTTCGCGCAGCATACCCGGCACCAGCCATTCGGCCTTGGTTGGGTCCAGTTGGTTGAGCAGTGCCAGCGGCACTGTGACGGTGACGCCATCCAGCGGGTGACCGGGCTCGAAGCGATATTTGAGGGAAAGCATGACGCCATCGAGGTCGAACGTCTCGGGGAACTGCGCTTCAGTGACCCCGGCTGCGCCGTGGCGCATGAGGTTCTCTCTCGCCAGGTAAAGCAGCCGTGGATTGTCTTTCTCCGCAGTCTCGCGCCATTTTTCAAAACCGGCGCCGTTGACGATGCCTTGCGGCACACGCGCATCATAAAAAGCAAATAGCACATGTTCATCCACTAAAACATCTTGCCTACGCGCCTTGTGCTCCAGTTCCTCGATCTCGGCAATCAGCTTGCGGTTGGCGGCAAAGAATGGCGCCCGCGTGTCGAATTCCATATTGGCCAGCGCTTCGCGGATAAAGATTTCTCGCGCCTCAGTAGGATTGATCGGCCCATAATGCACGCGGCGCTTGGCTACGATGGTCAGGCCATACAGGCTGACTCTTTCCCAAGCTACTACTTGCGCCGGTTTGCGATCCCACCTTGGGTCGCTGTAGTGGCTTTCGGTGAGGCTGCGCGTCCCACCTTCATTTGCTATGGGCTCTATCCAGTCCGGCTCTATCTTCGCCACGCAGCGCGCATAGAGCTTGGCTGTCTCCATCAGCTCCGCCGCCATCACCCACTTTGGGCGTGCTTTTTTAAGCGCAGAACCAGGCGCGATGTGAAAACGTATGCCACGTGCACCCAGATAACTCTCGGCCTCACCATCCTTGAAGCCGATATTACCGAGCAGGCCGGCTAACAGAGAACGATGGATTTGCTCATAAGTCGCTTCCTGCGTGTTGGAGTGGAAGTCCATCTCACCGACGATGCTGGCAATCTGCCCATGCAATTCACGCCATTCCTTGAGGCGCAAGAAAGACAGGAAATTGCTGTGGCAATTGTTCAGCAATTCACGATTGGATTTCTTGTGCTTTAGCGCCTCGCCATAAAACGCCCAAATCTTAAGATAACCCATGAAATCCGAGCGTTCATCGGCAAACTTGGCATGTGCCTGATCGGCTGCTTCGCGTTTATCCATTGGACGTTCGCGCGGGTCTTGTATGGCCAAGGCACTGCCGATGATGAGAATTTCCGCTAGACAGTTTTCCTTTTTCGCGGCCAGTATCATGCGGCCGACCCTGGGGTCGAGCGGCAGCCTAGCGAGTTGGTTGCCGACTTCGGTCAGTTCGCGCTTGGCATCCACCGCACCCAGCTCCTGCAAAAGCTGGTAGCCATCGTTGATCAGGCGCGAACTCGGCGCCTCGATAAAAGGAAATTCAGCGACATCACCGAGTCTGAGCGCGGCCATGCGCAGGATGACCGAAGCCAGGGAGGAACGCAGAATCTCGGGGTCGGTATATTCGGAGCGGGCATTAAAATCCTCTTCAGAATACAGCCGCACGCAAATACCGTTGGACATGCGCCCGCAGCGCCCTGCCCTTTGGCGCGCTGCGGCCTGTGAGATTTTTTCTATCTGCAGTTGCTCGACCTTGGCCCGCAGGCTGTAGCGATTGACGCGCGCCAGACCAGCGTCGATCACATACTTGATGCCTGGCACGGTGAGCGAGGTTTCTGCGACGTTGGTGGCCAGCACGATACGCCGCCCGTTGCTGCCGCGAAAAATCTTTTGCTGGTCTTCAATCGAAAGCCTCGCAAACAAAGGCAGGATTTCTGCGCCCTTGGGGTGGTGTTTGCGTAAATGCTCGGCGGTATCGCGAATCTCGCGTTCACCGGGCAAGAACACCAAGATATCTCCACCGCCTAATCTGGACAAATCATCCACTGCATCGAGTATGGCTTCTTCTATCTTCTCCTCACGCTCGTCTTCTTCAGTCTCTTGTAGCGGGCGATAGCGGATTTCCACCGGATAGGTACGGCCAGAGACCTCGATCACCGGTGCGCCGTTGAAGTGCTCCGAAAAACGCGCGGCATCAATAGTAGCGCTGGTGACAATAACTTTTAAATCGGGCCGTTTTGGCAGTAATTGCTTGAGGTAGCCCAGCAGAAAATCGATATTCAGGCTACGCTCGTGTGCCTCGTCAATGATGATGGTGTCGTAGGCATTGAGGAAGCGGTCACCTTGCGTTTCGGCAAGCAGAATGCCGTCAGTCATGAGCTTGATGTAGCTCGATTCCGACAACTTGTCGTTGAAGCGCACCTTGTAGCCCACCGCCTCGCCCAATGGCGATTTGAGCTCCTGTGCGATGCGCGATGCCACCGAGCGCGCGGCGATGCGACGAGGCTGGGTGTGGCCGATCAACCCGGCCACGCCGCGGCCGAGTTCCAGGCAAATTTTGGGTAATTGCGTGGTTTTGCCGGAGCCGGTTTCACCACAAACAATCACTACCTGATGCCTGGTTATCGCCGCTGCGATTTCATCTTTTCTGGTGCTGACGGGTAATTCTGGCGGAAATTCCGGCCTGGGCAAGGCCTGCTGACGCGCCAGATAGCGCGTGGAAGAACGGCCTATGCGCTGCGCGATTTCATTCAGTTGTGCCGGCTGGTTGGCAGCCTCGCGCAGCTTGCGCCGCAATGTATGACGGTCTGCCAGCATGCAACTGGCAAGCTGGGCTTCAAGCGCGGCAAAACTAAGTGGTGGAGTATTGGTTGGGTTCATACAGAAGGCGCGATTTTAACATGCGCGGTTTATTATCCTGATCACATGCTAGAGATCACATAACCAAAACCCTAATAACTGAAGCGCTCACGCATTTCTTCCAGATTCAATTCCTGCAGAATTTGCTCCAATCGTACCTGAGCGTTCATTCTCGGACTATTTTTGTAACGCGCGATGATCAGCTCGTTTTTCATCGAGTGCTCCCAGCCTACCAGTTCGGTCACCGTCACCTGGTAGCCATGCGCTTCAAGCTGCAGGCAGCGCAGCACATTGGTGATCTGGCTGCCGAATTCACGGGTGTGAATCGGATGGCGCCAGATTTCGGATAACGGGGTTTTGGTGAATGACTCGCTCTTGTGCTTGCGCAGCACTTCGGCCACTTCCGCCTGGCAGCACGGCACCAGCACGATGAATCTGGCGCGCTTTTCCAAGCCAAACCTGATTGCATCATCCGTCGCGGTATTGCAGGCATGTAGCGCGGTCACGATGTCGACTTGTTCCGGCAATGCTGGAGACTTGATCGATTCTTCCACACTCAGATGCTCGAACGACATGCGCTTGAAACCTAGACTAGCGGCCAGTTCGCGTGACTTCTGCACCAGCTCTTCACGCGTCTCGATGCCGATAATCTGCCCGCTCTGCTGCTGTTTCATGAACAGATCGTAAAGGATGAAGCCCAGATAGGATTTGCCCGCGCCGTGGTCCACCAGCGTGGGGCTTTCATTCTCGGCCATCACTTCGGTCAGCAAGGGCTCGATAAAATGATAGAGGTGATACACCTGCTTCAGCTTGCGGCGGCTGTCCTGATTGATCTTGCCGTCGCGCGTAAGGATGTGCAGCGCCTTCAGCAGCTCGACTGACTGGTTGGGTTTGATTTCGGGGATAAGCGTCATGCCAGTATATTAACTTAGCAGGATAGCGATGTCGCAATGGTAAAATGGAGCCCCTGCCATTTTCAGCCAACCATTTCGTTTCATCATCGAAAATGACGAGGCGAAGAGCCGCAGACAGTGCGAACTAGCACGGCAAGGCGAATTCAACAAAGTCGGTTTTGATTAGGAAATGAAATAAATGGCGATACAGTGGTTTCCGGGGCACATGACGCAAGCGCGCAAGAAGGCTGCCGAAACCATGGAGTTCACCGACGTCGTCATCGAAGTGTTGGATGCACGCCTTCCCGAAGCCAGCAGCAACCCGATGATCCACGAGTTACGCCTGCACCGTCAGCGCCCCAACCTGAAAATCCTCAACAAGGCCGACCTGGCCGACCCCGC
>JADGRN010000120.1 GCA_017880825.1 Methylophilaceae bacterium
TTGTTGATCGTAAGCCTCGTTGAATTTTCCAAACCCATCAATATCGATGAGAAAGAAAGCCAGGCTGGTTTTCCCGGACTGTGCAATTTTCCACTGGGCATCCAGTTGGGATTCGAAAAATTCCCGGTTATAAATTCGCGTCAAGGCATCTAAAGCCGCCAAGCCTTGCAATGGCTTATAGTCAGCTAATTCAGCATCGTCCTTTGAACTGATCAAGGCTTGCTGCAGCAGGGTTACATCAAGCAGATCAATCGTTTTTATGGCCATTTCACGATATTACATTCGTTGCTTGGGTAAATGCAAAACTTGATGCCCCGGCTAAGCCTCATGCGCCTGCCAAGCGCAAACATATTGAACTTAAAGTAAGCCGACTGATACCAAAGCCGAGCGCAATGCAGTAAACTTACGGCCTTTAATACCATCATAATCGCATCATGGCCCAATATGTAATGTCTATGCTCCGCGTGAGCAAAATAGTGCCGCCCAAACGGCAGATCATCAAGGATATCTCCCTCTCTTTCTTCCCAGGCGCCAAGATCGGCCTGCTTGGCCTTAACGGCTCCGGTAAATCCACTGTGCTTAGAATCATGGCAGGCGCTGATAAGGAATTCGAGGGCGAAGTGCAATGGCAGCCCAACATCTCCATCGGCTACCTACCGCAGGAACCGCAGCTCGACCCAAACAAAACGGTCCGTGAAGAGGTGGAATCCGGCATGGGTGAGGTAATGGAGGCCAAGAAGAAGCTGGAGGAAGTCTATGCCGCTTATGCCGAGCCGGACGCCGATTTCGACAAGCTGGCTGATGAGCAGGCCAAATATGAAAACATCATCGCCGCCAGCGGTTCGGATGTAGAGCACCAGCTCGAAATCGCCGCCGATGCGCTGCGTCTGCCGCCGTGGGATGCCAGGATAGCCCCGCTCTCCGGTGGCGAGAAGCGCCGCGTGGCGCTGTGCAAGCTGCTGCTCTCCAAGCCAGATATGCTGCTGCTGGACGAGCCGACCAATCACCTGGATGCGGAATCGGTGGAATGGCTGGAGCAATTCCTGGTGCGCTTCCCCGGCACTGTGGTGGCCGTGACTCACGATAGATACTTCCTCGATAACGCCGCCGAATGGATACTGGAACTGGACCGCGGCCACGGCATCCCGTGGAAGGGCAATTACTCAAGCTGGCTGGAGCAGAAAGAAGACCGGCTGAAGCAGGAAGAATCCACCGAATCAGCGCGCCGCAAGGCGCTGCATACCGAGCTGGAATGGGTGCGGCAGAACCCCAAGGCGCGCCAGGCCAAGAGCAAGGCGCGGCTTAGTCGTTATGAGGAGCTTGCCAGCGCCGAATACCAGAAGCGTAACGAAACGCAGGAAATCTTCATCCCGGCCGGTGAGCGGTTGGGTAATGAAGTGATTGAGTTCAAGAACGTCAGCAAGGCGTTCAACGACCGCCTGCTGATCGATAACCTGAATTTCAGCATCCCGCCCGGTGCCATCGTCGGCATCATCGGCCCCAACGGCGCCGGTAAATCCACGCTGTTCAAGATGATTATCGGCCAGGAAAAGCCGGACTCCGGCGAAGTGCTCATCGGCCAGACCGTCAAGCTGGCCTATGTGGACCAGAGCCGCGATGCGCTGAGTGCTGACAAAACCGTGTTCGAGGAAATCTCGGGTGGTTCTGACATATTGACCGTGGGTCGCTACGAAACGCCATCGCGCGCCTACATCGGCCGCTTCAACTTCAAGGGCGGCGACCAGCAGAAGATCGTCGGCAACCTTTCCGGCGGCGAGCGCGGGCGGCTGCACTTGGCCAAGACGCTGATCTCGGGCGGCAACGTGCTGCTGCTGGACGAACCATCGAATGACCTCGATGTGGAAACCTTGCGCGCGCTGGAAGACGCCCTGCTGGAATTCGCTGGCTGCGTGCTGGTGATCTCGCACGATCGCTGGTTCCTCGACCGCATCGCCACGCATATCCTGGCGGCAGAGGGTAATTCGCAATGGACCTTCTTCAACGGCAACTATCAGGAATATGAAGCCGACAAGAAGAAGCGTCTGGGTGAAGAAGGTGCGAAACCCAAACGCATTCGCTATAAACCGATTACGCGCTGATTTGCGGCTGGTACAAAGATTGCTGTTTCTTGATCGTTAGGTAGGTTTTATGTTGGTTGGAGGCCAGGATGAATGGGTCTGGTGCATCCGGCCAATATTAAAGCTACTTTTTGGTGCATTTTTAACGATTAGGAGACTGTATGAAAATTGTGAATCAATCCTTGGTTGTACTGGTGCTAGGCGCCTTTCTGCTGGGCGCGTGCAGCAAGAAGGAAGAAGCGCCTGCGGAAGCTCCGGCTGCTGCTGCGCCGGCACCAGCTACTGCTCCCGAGCCGGTCAAGGAAGAACCGGGCGGTTGGGTGCCTCCGCCGGTTTCTGCTGCACCCCCGGCCCCTGCCGAGGCTACGCCAGCCGAACCTGCTCCTGCAACACCAGCTGATAAGTAAGGCGCAGTAAAAGATAACATGGCGTTAAGCGGTGATTGTTCGCCGTTTAACACCCTGTTGTTGTTTGCCAGACTACTGCTGGTTTATTGTTCGTAAACCCGGTGAAAATTAACCGTGCTTATAGTGTTTCTTCAGCGCGGTTTTAACTTCCCAAGTCACATCCAATCCAGCCGGGAATACCAGCAAATCACCAGCCTTGAAATTGATGGCTGCGCTACCGTCGGTTGGAGTCAGTGTGCACTCACCTTCTAGGATATAAGCGGTTTCACGAGCATTGAACTCGAATGGGAATACGGAAACTTCCTTGGACCAGGTGGGCCACTTGGATACACCAAGTTCAGCCAGGCGTTCTGAGGATGGGTTATGTTCGATGGAGACGTTAGCCATGGATAAAATCCTTTCGTTGCGCATGCTTTTGGGCATGTGCGATATTGACGGGGGTTGAGGAAAATCAGGTAAGCAAGACCTAACACAGGCCCGCATTCTAAAGAATTTCAGCCCGCTGTTCCAGCGAAGATTTCGGTTTTAGCGACGGTCTATAAGTTCGAAACTTAGAGCCAATCCCAGTCCAGCCTCGGTTTATGCGGGGCCTTTTTCATCGCCCAATCCCAAGCGAAGGCGGGGACAAGGCGCATGAACCAAGCCATCCAGCCCATCTGCCAGGGGATGACGACGAAGCGCCGCCGGTTTTCAATGGCTTTGGCGAACATGGCCGCAGCCACATCGGCATCCATCAAAAACGGCATTTTGTAGGTGTTCACGGCTGTCATCGGGGTACGGATATAGCCGGGGGCGATCGTGGTCACGTGTACGCCGCTGGGCGCCATCTCTACGCGCAGGCTTTCCAGATAGCTGATGGCAGCGGCTTTGGAGGCGCTATAAGCGCCCGCGCCCGGCAGGCCGCGTATCCCCGCCACACTGGCAATCCCCACCAGGCTGCCTTTGCCTGCCTGGCGCATCGCGGCAATAAAGGGCTGGAAAGTATGCACCATGCCCAGCACATTGATCTCCATGACGGCCTTAAAGGCCGCGACATCTTCCTTGTGTTCGGTCAGCGTGCCACGGCTCACGCCGGCATTGGCGATGACAATATCCGGCACGCCAAAGCGCGCCATGAAATCCTGCGCGGCTTTTTCCAGCGCATCGTCGTCACGTACATCCAGTGCGTAACTAGCGCATTCGGTTGCGAGTTCAGCAGATAGCGTTTGCAGGACTTCACCGCGCCGCGCTACCAGGCCCAGTGTGGCGCCCTGATTGGCATAGTGCCTGGCCATGGCTTGCCCGATGCCGCTGGAGGCACCGGTAATAAAAACCCGCCGTGGTTTAGACGAACTCACAGCGGGCTTTGAACATGATGGCTACAGGCACCGAATCAAAAACTAGCGTTTGGTGGCTTTTTCCTGGCGGACTTTTGCGATCAGGTAATCCGCCACCTTCAGGGATTCTTCATTGCCGCCGGCGAGGGTGCCGGAGGTCAGATACTTGCCGTCAATAATGAGCGTAGGCACACCAGTGGCGCCGGAAGTGCGGAATACCTGCATGGCGCGCGTAACCTTGGTATTGATGGAAAAGGAATAGAAAGTCTCTTCCACTTTTTTACGATCCAGGCCGCTTTGCGCGGTGATCCAGGCGACTGTACCGGCTTCGTCGTCAGGCCTTAATGCGCGTTGTTTGTGGATCGCTTCAAATAACTGGCTATGCAGTTTTTCGCTGAGTCCCAATGTTTCCAGCGTATAAAAGGCCTTGGCCATAGGCACCCAGTCCGGACGTGGAACACCCGGTACACGATGAAATTCAACGTCTTTGGGCAGTTTTTTTACCCAGGCGTTCATTGGCGTCTCCATGACGTAGCAATGCGGGCAGCCATACCAGAACAGCTCGATCACTTCGATCTTGGCCGGGTTTTCGGTAGGGACAAGTTGCTGGGTCGGGTTGTATTCGACGCCTGACTGGGGCTCGGCCATGGCGCTGGCTGAAACCAGCAGCAGCGCGGCCAGAATGGTTTTCATCATGTTAAATCCTTGTCTGAAATTATTGATGGGGGACATTGCTTTTGATTTTGATCAGGTTTCCTTCGAATCCGTTCCGTGCCAACTCGGCTCGGGCCTTATTTATTTGCTCCAGCTCAGTGAATGGGCCGACACGGACTCGATGCCATACACCCTTATCCGGGATATTGGCGGTCTGCACGATAGCCTCAAGGCCCAGCAGTGCCAGCTTGGCTTTCATGTTGTCGGCTTCCTTCTCGGTCTGGAACGCGCCTACCTGCAGGAAGTAGTTTTCGCCAGCAGAGGCGGCTTCAGGTTGTGATTCCTTCTGCTTGATTTCCTGCTCGGTGACCTGGCTCTCGCTGCCTGGCAATATGGTGTAGAAATCAAAGCGCGGCTTGGCCGGTGTTGCTTGCTCTTTAGCGGTCTTATCTGCGGCAGGCAATGCGTTGGCATCGCTGTTAGCGCCCGGAGTGGCGGGCGCTTGCGTGGATTTGGCAACAAACGGGCTATCGCCGCCCTTGATGAACATGGCGACGCCAACTGAAATGCCTACGCCCAACAGCAGGCCGACCAATAGTCCGCTAAAGAATGTGCCGCCTTTGCCAGACCCATTGCCTCTGGCTGGTGCGGGTTTATAGTCTCGACTCACAATTGCTCCTTGTCATCTTTTCGGTGCTACATTTTCTCTTACATTT
>JADGRN010000121.1 GCA_017880825.1 Methylophilaceae bacterium
GGCGTGCTGCTGCGCGATCTGCATATGCCGGATTTCAAGGACTACGCGGTAGAGGTTGCCAGGCCGGGTAGCGTGGAGGCCGAATCCACCAGGGTGATGGGTAATTTTCTGCGCGAAGTAATGCAGCGTAATGGCGCTAACTTCCGTGTGTTTGGCCCGGACGAGACCGCCTCCAATCGTCTGGAAGCGCTGTTTGAAGTGACCAATCGCACCTGGATGGCGGAACGTAATGACTTGGACGACCATCTTGCCCCCGATGGCCGGGTGATGGAGATACTTTCCGAACATACTTGTCAGGGCTGGCTGGAAGGCTATCTGCTCACTGGCCGTCATGGGCTATTTTCCTGCTACGAGGCTTTCATCCACATTATTGACTCGATGTTCAACCAGCATGCCAAGTGGCTCAAGGTGTGCAACGAGATTCCCTGGCGCAAGCCTATCGCCTCGCTCAATATCCTGCTCACTTCCCATGTATGGCGCCAGGACCATAATGGTTTATCGCATCAGGACCCTGGTTTTATTGACCACGTGGTAAACAAAAAGGCCGATATTATTCGTGTCTATCTGCCGCCAGATGCCAATACGCTGCTTTGTGTCACTGACCATTGCTTGCGCAGCCGCAATCTGGTGAATGTGATCGTCGCCGGCAAGCAGCCTGAGTTGCAGTGGCTGGACATTGATGCCGCCGCCAAGCATGCCAAAGCCGGTCTGGGCATTTGGCAATGGGCGAGCAACGATGGCGGCGGTGAACCGGACGTGGTGCTGGCAGCGGCTGGCGATGTTCCTACGCTGGAAGCGCTGGCGGCGGCGCAATTGCTGAGAAAACTCGCGCCTGACCTGAAACTCCGCTTCGTCAACGTCATGGACCTGATGACACTTGACCCGCATGAAGAGCACCCGCACGGTTTGACCAACGAGGCGTTTGACAGTATTTTCACCACGGACAAGCCCATCATCTTCGCCTACCACGGTTATCCGGGGCTGATTCACCGCCTGAGTTATCGGCGCACCAACCACAAAAATCTTCATGTGCGCGGCTACAAGGAGGAGGGCACCACTACCACGCCATTTGACATGGTTGTGCTGAATACCCTCGATCGCTTCCATCTGGTCATCGATGTGGCAAACCGGGTGCCAAATCTGCAGGGGGCAGAGCAGATCAAGCGGCTGATGCAGGATAAGCTCATGGCGCACAAGCAATACATCCGGCAATATGGGGAGGATATGCCGGAGATACGCGAATGGAAATGGTCCTGAAGGCTCACTCCGTACTTGCCATTAATAGTGGTTCGTCCAGCCTCAAGGCCAGCCTGTTCCGGGCCGATGGTACACGCCGCGATTTTCGCTTTGAGCATATTGGTCAGGGTTTTCCCTGCGATCACGCAGAAGCTTTCGATGCACTGTTGAAAGACCTGGGCGAGGATGTACCGGACGCGATCGGTCATCGTTTTGTCCACGGCGGCGAGGTGGCCGATTTGTCTCGATTGCTTGATGCGGACGAGATCGCCCGATTGCACTCTATTACCCATCTTGCGCCGTTGCATATGCCCGGTAATCTGCTCGGCGTGGAGTTGTGCAGTGCCCACTTTGATTTGCCGCAAGTGGCCTGCTTCGATACCGCGTTCCACCAGACCATGCCGGAACTGGCGCGCCGGCTGCCAATCCCGCAAACGCTTGGCTCGGGTTCACTGGTCATGCGCCGCTATGGCTTTCACGGACTCAATTACGCTTATGTCGCATCGAAATTACCTGCCCTCTTGGGCGATGCAGCCTATGGGCGTGTAGTGGTAGCGCATCTGGGCGCCGGGGCGAGCCTGTGCCTGTTGGACAAGCTGAAATCCGTGGATACCACCATGGGCTACACTCCCGCTGGCGGTATCTGCATGGGTACCCGCAGCGGCGACCTGGATCCCGGCGTGATGCTGGAACTGGCGAAACGCTTGAATAACGACGAATTAAGCGACCTTGTCTATCACCATATGGGTCTGCTGGCGCTGTCAGATGGCGAGAGCAGCGAGATGGCCAGCTTGCTGACAAGCCAAACTAAAGCCGCCCGTTTTGCGGTGGATTACTTCTGTCGTCAGGTGCGTGCCGCTATTGGCAGCCTCTCCGCTAAGGCTGGCGGTATCGATGCGCTGGTCTTCAGCGGTGGCATCGGTGAACATGCGCCGCAGATACGGCACTGGATCTGCGAACCGCTGGGTTTCCTCGGCTTGGCACTCGATGCCAGCGCCAATCAGGACAACCAGACCCATATCAATACGGCCGATTCCAAACCGGTTCTGCGCATCGCTGCTGATGAAGAGGCGATGATACGCGACCTGGTTGCAGCCTTGCTGGATAGCCTGTTGTTGCGGCCACCCAGCCGTAAGCGTGCTGATTTCTAACGAGGCCGACGAAGGCTGCTCATGGATACAGCAACGTCCTCCTTCGGCTTGAGCAGCACCGAAGCAGTGGTTCGCATGCAGCAGTATGGCCCGAACCAGCTCAAGCCAACCCGGCAACGCGCCATCCTGCTGCAATTTCTCGCCCATTTCCGCAACCCTCTGGTGCTGGTATTGCTGGCTGCCAGCGGAATATCCGCGCTGACCGGCGACAGTACGGGGGCTTTCATCATCGGCATCATTGTGCTGATGAGCGTGACCCTGGATTTTGTCCAGGAATATCGCGCCGGACAGGCCGCGGAACAACTTGCTGCACAAGTGGCGGTGACCGCCAGCGTGCTGCGCGACGGAAAGCCGAGTGAAGTTCCTGTTGCGCAACTGGTGCCTGGCGATGTGGTGCTCCTGTCCGCGGGTAATCTGGTGCCGGCAGATGCTCAGGTGCTGGAGGCTGATGATTTCTTCATCAATCAGGCCCAGCTCACTGGCGAATCTTATCCGGTGGAAAAGCGTGTCACCCCGCTAACCAAGCCCGATAAGTGGGCCCCCGATGCGGAAAATGCCGTGTTCATGGGCAGTTCGGTGGTGAGCGGTTCAGCCCGCGTACTCATCGGCCGTACCGGAAGCGCCACCGCCTTGGGCCAGATCGCGGATAGTCTGGCGCTGCCGCCACCGCCTACTGCCTTCGAGCGTGGCACCCGGCAATTCGGTCTGCTCATCATGCGCCTGACCTTGCTGCTGGTGCTATTCACGCTGCTGGTCAACCTGGCGTTCCACCGGCCTTTGCTGGAATCGTTCCTGTTCGCGGTGGCGCTGGCGGTGGGGTTGACGCCCGAATTGCTGCCCATGGTGGTGTCGGTAACGTTGACACGTGGCGCATTGCGCATGGCGGCCTTGAAGGTCATCGTCAAACGTCCATCAGCGATCCAGGACATGGGCGCGATGGATGTGTTATGCACCGACAAGACCGGCACGCTGACCGAGGCGCGCATCCGTCTGGAGCGGCACGTGGACGCCTTGGGGCAGGATAGCCCGCGCGTTCTGGAACTGGCCTATCTCAACAGTTACTTCGAGAGCGGCCTGAAAAGCCCGCTGGACGATGCCATCCTGCAGCACGCCGAAATCAACATTTCGGGCTGGCAAAAGATAGACGAAGTCCCCTTTGATTTTGAGCGGCGGCGCGTGTCCGTGCTGGTGGAACGCGAAGGCGCCCGTATGCTGGCGGTAAAAGGCGCACCGGAAGATATTCTGCGCTTGTGTAGCCGTTATGAAAACGAGACGCGTGCCGTTACCCCGCTCGACGATGCTGTGCGTGCGCGGGTAGGCACGCTGTTCGACGATCTGGGGCGTGAGGGTTTTCGGGTGCTGGGAATCGCCTGGCACCCCGTGCCAGTGGATCATCCGCATGCGGTGGTAACGGATGAAACCGAACTGATTTTTGCCGGCTTCGCCGCCTTTCTTGATCCGCCCAAGATTAGCGCCGGCGAAGCGTTAGCAGCTTTGCAAGCAAGCGGCGTCGCGGTAAAGATCGTGACGGGTGACAACGAGCTGGTAACACGTCATGTCTGCACGCAGTTGGGGCTGCCCATCACCGGCGTGCTGAATGGCACGGACATCCACGACATGAACGACGATGCCCTGCGGGCGAGGGCCGAGGCGGTCAACCTGTTCTGCCGCGTCAATCCCGCGCAGAAAAACCGCATCATACTGGCGCTCAAGGCGCGCGGCCATGTAGTGGGTTATCTCGGCGATGGCATCAATGATGCGCCATCCCTGCATACGGCAGACGTCGGTATCTCCGTGGATGGCGCGGTAGACGTGGCCAGGCTTGCCGCCGCAATGATCCTGCTGGAGAAAGACCTCAATGTGCTGCATGCGGGCATTCTGGAAGGCCGCCGCACTTTCGGCAACGTGATGAAGTACATCATGATGGCCACCAGCTCCAACTTTGGAAACATGTTCAGCATGGCCGCGGCGACGCTGTTCCTGCCGTTTCTGCCCATGCTGCCACTACAGATACTGCTGAATAATCTGCTCTACGATGTCTCCGAGATTCCGCTGCCGCTGGACAACGTGGATGAGGAAGATCTGGCGCGCCCGCGCCGTTGGGACATGAGCTTCATCCGCAACTTTATGTTGACCATAGGTCCCATCAGTTCGCTTTTCGATTTCCTCACTTTTTACCTGCTGATTGCTTTATTCAACGCCAACGAGACACTGTTCCGCACGGGCTGGTTTGTCGAGTCCATCGTCACTCAGGTGATGGTGATTTTCGTCATCCGTACCCGCCGCAGCCTGCTGCGCAGCCAGCCCAATTCATGGCTGGTTGTGACCTCCCTCGGTGTGGTACTGACGGCGATGCTGTTGCCATTCTCACCGCTAGCGCACTATCTCGGCTTCACGCCACTACCCGGTAAATTCTTTGCACTTCTGCTGGCGCTGATTGTTGCTTATCTTGTCATGGTACAAGCAGGCAAGCAGTGGTTTTACAAACGACTGGTAACAGCCTGAAAGAGCCATATTCAATGCCGCAGCCCGGGAACTCAACTGTTGTGAAAAATTCGTTTAATGCCGATCTGCCGACAGGCTTGACCGATAGCGAAGCCTCGAAGCGGCTCGCTGAGGATGGCTACAACGACTTGCCATCGGCCAAGCCGCGCAATGTATTTGCCATCGCGCTCTCCATCGGCCTGGAGCCGATGTTCATGCTGCTGGTAGCCTGCGGCGCGATTTATTTGTTGCTGGGCGAGAAGCAGGAAGCGCTGATGTTGCTGGGC
>JADGRN010000122.1 GCA_017880825.1 Methylophilaceae bacterium
AAAACTTTTAGCCCGGCCAATCTTGGTGGGTGCTGACGGGTTCGAACCGCCGACATTCGCCTTGTAAGGGCGACGCTCTACCAACTGAGCTAAGCACCCATTGCAACAAAAGTCCGCTAGTTTACAGCATCCTTGAGCGCTTTGCCAGCTCTGAACTTCGGAGAATTTGCAGCCTTAATCTTGATAGTAGCGCCAGTGCGAGGATTGCGACCATTGCGGGCAGCACGCTTTCCTACATAAAACGTACCGAAGCCAATCAGGGTAACCATCTCTCCCTTCTTCAAGGCTTTAGTGACTGCTGCTGTAGTTGCATCCAAAGAACGACCTGCAGCAGCTTTTGAAATACCAGCCGCTTTAGCGATTTGATCAATCAGTTCAGACTTGTTCACGTGTAATCCCCTTTCGACATTATTTAGAAATGACAGGTGCGACCCTGTGCCCCACTTTATAACAAGCGGGAAAAGGCTCTGTCAAGCCTTTCCCGCCAATTATCAGGCTCAATGCGTAGTTATAGGTGCCGGTTCGGAAATTTTCTCTGCCGAGCCAACATCAACGACCCCCACTGTCCCGACAACTTCTTTTGGCATTCGCTCCAGTGCCAGTTCCAGCACCTCATCGATCCATTTCACTGGATGAATATTGAGGTAATTCTTTATATTTTCAGGGATTTCAACCAGATCCTTCACATTTTGTTCAGGAATCAAAACAGTCTTGATACCCCCTCGATGCGCTGCCAGTAGCTTCTCTTTTAGCCCACCAATTGGCAACACTTCACCACGCAAAGTGATCTCTCCGGTCATCGCCACATCCGCACGTACCGGAATCCCGCTCAACACAGAAACCAGTGCGGTGCAGATGGCAATACCTGCGCTGGGACCATCCTTAGGCGTTGCCCCCTCGGGCAAGTGAATGTGAATATCGTTCTTTTCATGAAAATCTTCGGATATCCCCAGGCGCTTGGCACGATTGCGCACCACGCTCATGGCAGCTTGTATCGATTCTTGCATCACCTCACCCAGTTTACCTGTGGTAATCACCTTACCTTTGCCCGGCAACAACACAGACTCGATAGTCAGCAACTCGCCGCCGACTTCGGTCCAAGCCAGACCTGTGACCTGGCCCACCTGGTTTTCCTTGCTTGCCAGGCCGAAATCAAAGCGGCGCACGCCCAGATACTTATCCAGATTACGCGGCGTCACGCTGATTTTGCGTGGCGCTTTGGCAGCATTCTTGGCTTTGCTGGTCAGCAATTCTTTCACCACCTTGCGGCATATCTTGGAAATTTCGCGATCCAGGCTACGCACCCCTGCTTCACGCGTGTAGTAGCGTACTATATCTCGTATGGCACTCTCGGACACGCTAATCTCGTCATCTTTGAGACCGTGTGTCTTGAGTTGCTTGGGCAACAGGTAGCGCATGGCAATATTGACCTTTTCATCCTCGGTATAACCAGCCAGGCGTATGACTTCCATGCGATCCAGCAAAGGCGCGGGAATGTTGAGTGAATTGGCAGTCGCCACAAACATCACATCGGACAGGTCGTATTCAACCTCAACGTAATGATCGACAAAAGTATGGTTCTGCTCAGGGTCCAATACCTCCAGCAATGCCGAGGAAGGGTCCCCGCGGAAGTCCTGACCGATCTTATCAACCTCATCCAGCAGGAACAGCGGATTCTTAACGCCGACCTTGGTCATGCTCTGCAGTACCTTGCCTGGCATGGAGCCAATATAAGTGCGCCTATGGCCACGAATCTCGGATTCGTCGCGTACGCCACCCAAAGCCACCCGCACAAATTTACGATTGATTGCCTTGGCGATGCTTTGACCGAGCGAGGTCTTGCCCACGCCGGGCGGGCCGACCAGGCACAAGATAGGCGCCTTGAGCTTGTCCACGCGTTGTTGCACGGCGAGATACTCAACGATGCGTTCCTTAACCTTCTCCAGGCCATAGTGGTCAGCATCAAGGATGGCCTCAGCTGCAAGCAAATCTTTGCTGATCTTGGTCTTTTTCTTCCATGGCAGATTCACCAAGGTTTCGATGTAATTGCGCACCACGGTTGCTTCAGCAGACATAGGTGACATCATCTTCAGCTTTTTCATCTCGGCATTGACTTTGGTCAAGGCTTCTTTAGGCATGCGTGCTGATTTGATGCGCTTCTCAAGCTCATCAATGTCGGCGTTTTCGTCCTGTTCACCCAGCTCTTTCTGAATCGCCTTCACCTGTTCATTGAGGTAATACTCGCGCTGGCTCTTTTCCATTTGGCGTTTGACACGGCCGCGAATACGCTTTTCCACCTGCAGAATGTCAATTTCAGCTTCCAGCAAACTTAATAGATGCTCAAGCCGTTCAGATACGCTAAACATTTCCAGTATCTTTTGCTTCTCGTCCAGCTTGAGTGACAGGTGCGCCGTAATGGTATCAGCCAGGCGGCCAGCATCATCAATCGTAGCAAGCGAAGTGAGGATTTCTGGCGGAATTTTCTTGTTGAGTTTGACGTATTGATCAAACTGGGTAAAAACCGTGCGCATCAGCGCCTGGGTCTCATTGTCTTCGCCGCCAGCGGCAGGCTCAATACGCTCAGCCATGGCGGCAAAGCAGGCTTCCGTTTCGACAAACTCCAGTATCTTGGCGCGGTGCACGCCCTCGACCAACACCTTGACCGTGCCGTCTGGTAGTTTGAGCATTTGCAAAACCGTGGCGATAGTACCTACATCGTACAAATCGGCTGCATCCGGCTCGTCCTTGTTAGGAGATTTTTGCGCCACCAGCAAAATCTGTTTGCCGTGTTCGGAAGCAATCTCCAGCGCTTTGACCGACTTGGCACGGCCAACGAAAAGAGGGATCACAAGATGCGGGTAAACCACCACATCCCGCAAAGGTAGCAGTGGAAGTAGTCCTGAGTCCGGAGTGAATGCCGGTAACGTTTGTTCTGTCATGAAAGACCTTCAATATTGGCTGCTCACGGCAAAATGCCGCTCGCCTATTACTGCAAATGGGGACGATCACCGACAGCTTCAAGTAGCTGTGTCCAACTATTCCCCTGCTCGCCTCTATGGCTTAGGTGGGCTTAACTGGCAGATTCGGCCAGACGCGGTTGGTCGGAATAAATCAGGAGAGGCGGCGTTTCGCCCCGAATGACGCCCTCATCCACCACCACTTTACTCAGATTGGGTAATGATGGCAGATCAAACATGATTTCGAGTAGTGCATGCTCCATGATGGAGCGCAAACCGCGCGCGCCAGTCTTGCGGTCCAGCGCTTTCTTGGAAATCAGCAGCAATGCCGATTCACGGAATTCCAGATCGACGCCTTCCATCTTGAACAGCTTGATATATTGCTTGGTAAGCGCATTTTTTGGCTCAACCAGAATTCTCATGAGCGCTTCCTCGTCCAGCGATTCCAGCGTAGCTACCGCTGGCAAGCGTCCTACAAATTCTGGAATCAGACCGAATTTGATCAGGTCTTCAGGCTCCACATCGCGCAGCACCTCCCCAATCGCGCGCACGTCGTCCTTGCCCCTTACCTCTGCACCAAAGCCTATGCCACCTTTTTCTGAACGCTGCCGAATGATTTTATCCAGCCCGTCAAAAGCGCCGCCACAAATGAACAGGATATTGGTGGTATCAAGCTGAACAAATTCCTGATTGGGGTGTTTACGCCCACCCTGTGGCGGAACAGAGGCAATCGTACCTTCGATCAGCTTGAGCAGGGCCTGCTGCACACCCTCACCTGATACATCGCGGGTGATAGAAGGGTTTTCTGATTTACGCGTAATTTTGTCGATTTCATCGATGTAGACAATGCCACGCTGCGCTTTTTCGACTTCGTAATCGCATTTTTGCAGCAGCTTTTGCATGATGTTCTCAACATCTTCACCCACATAGCCGGCTTCAGTCAGCGTAGTGGCATCGGCGATCACAAAAGGCACGTTCAATACGCGCGCCAGGGTCTGCGCCAGCAGTGTTTTGCCTGAACCGGTGGGGCCGATCAGCAGGATATTGCTTTTGGTAATCTCCACGTCATCTTTTTGCACAGTTTGATCGAGGCGTTTGTAGTGGTTATAAACCGCCACCGCCAAGCTCTTTTTGGCAAAAGTCTGACCAATCACATGCTGGTCAAGAATGTCGCAGATTTCTTTCGGAGTCGGCAGGCTGCTATCGCGGGATTTAAGGCCGTTTTCGTCCTGCACTTCTTCGCGGATGATGTCGTTGCACAAATCAACGCATTCGTCACAGATGAACACGGAAGGTCCAGCAATGAGCTTTCTCACCTCATGCTGACTTTTGCCGCAGAACGAGCAGTACAGTAGCTTTTCGCCTTCTGCTTTGGTGGCCATGGAGCTTCCTAAAAATAACAGACGTTTATATCTTATGCGGCATCGCTGCGGCTGGCAATGACCTTATCTACCAAGCCATAACTCACCGATTGCTTGGCACTCATAAAGTTGTCACGATCGGTGTCGTTGGCAATAGTTTCAAGAGACTGGCCGGTGTGATGAGCCATGATGTGAGTTAGGCGTTCACGCAGGAACAGGATTTCTTTGGCGTGAATTTCAATATCGGAAGCCTGGCCTTGAAAGCCACCCATCGGCTGATGAATCATGACGCGCGAATTCGGCAGGATATAGCGCTTACCCTTTGCACCCGCCGTCAACAGCAGCGCGCCCATGCTGGCGGCTTGGCCGGTACAGAGCGTGCTCACATCTGGCTTGACGAACTGCATGGTGTCATAAATCGCCATACCCGCAGTGACAGAACCTCCAGGCGAATTGATGTAGAAGGAAATGTCCTTGTCTGGATTTTCAGCTTCCAGGAACAACAGCTGCGCCACCACCAGGTTGGCTGTCATGTCATTGACCGGGCCTACCAGGAAAATCACCCGCTCCTTGAGCAAACGCGAGTAAATATCGTAAGAACGCTCGCCGCGACCGCTCTGCTCTACCACCATAGGGATTAGCCCCAGGTTTTGCGGTTCAAATTGGCCTTGTGAATCAAAGCGGTTTTGCCTGTTCATTAAGCATTCCCCATCAAATCGTCAAATTTCACTTTTTTGTCGGTGACTTTAGCCAGACCCAGCATCCAAGTCACCACGTTTTCCTCCGTAGCCAGTGCGGCAGGCTCGTCCAGACGCTT
>JADGRN010000123.1 GCA_017880825.1 Methylophilaceae bacterium
CGTAAGAGGCAGATTTTAGTGGTCCGCCCTGCCCGCACCAAACTCCCAAACCGATGACCAGGCAGGCAAACGCGATGCTGCCACACAACGCAAGCCGGGGCAGCCAGACCCTTCGGACAGTCCATTCCACGGGGGCTGGCCGTAACTTTGCACGCACGCGCTGCGGAAAGGCTTCCCAATAATCTTCCCCCCGCGTCGGCACACGCGCGTTTCGCAATTTCGATTCCAAATCAAAGTCGTTCATCGTCCGTCTGCGGCGGCCAGCCAGCGTTTTAATTTTCTCCGGGCGGCGAACACACGCCATGACAAAGTGGTTTCGGAACAACACAAGGCCTGCGCCGCCTCTGCGTGATTAAAACCGTCGTAAACCGTCAACACAATCGCCGCGCGCTGCCTGGCTGGCAGCAGGCGGGTAAGGTGCGAGTGACAGCAAACCCGGGATATGCCTATGCCGCACTGTGGTCGAACTCTGTGCAGTCGTTCTGGTGGTTCCTCGGTGCTTCCACGCTGACTTTCCTGCTCGGTCTGGTGGCACTGCACTTTATCCTGCGCCCACTGCGCGATGTGGAAATGCAGGCCAGGGCCATTTGCGACCGTGAATATCCGGTGCAGAAAAAGCTGCCATGGACGCTGGAACTGCGTAGCGTAGTGCTGGCCATGAATCGCATGACCACCAAAGTCAAAGAGATGTTTGATGAGCAGACTGTGGCAATCGAGCGCCTGCGCTCGGAAAACTATCGCGATGCGCTGACCGGACTGGCAAACCGCCGTTATTTTGAAATGAACCTCAAGCAGTTGGTGGAAACCGGCAAGCATGGGGCCGTTCTGCTGTTTGAATTGAAGGACTTCAAGCTATACAACGACGCACGTGGCTATCAGGCCGGTGATGACCTGCTGCGCAATACCGGCGAGTTTCTTGAGGCTATCTGCAAGGCCCAGCCCGGCCTGGAATATTTCACCGTGCATCTGGCTGGGGCGAATTTTGCTGTGGTGCTGGCCAACGCCAGCGAGCAGGAAGCGCTGGAACTGGGCAACAAGCTGGCACAGGCGCTGCCGAGATTCAGGGAGCGCGGGCTGGTGGATAACGAGGAAGTGGGCCACATCGGCATTGCGCTTTACAGCGGCCAATCTTATGGAGAACTGCTTTCTGCGGCCGACATGGCATTGCGTGCTGCCCAGCAGCAGGGGCCCAATGCGGTGCATCTGTTCGACCCGGGCAAGTCAGCCAGCAGTTCCGTGAATTCTGCCACGCGCTGGGGCGAAATACTGCGTGAAGCCTTGCACAGCAAACGCATATCCCTGCTGTTGCAGCCCGTCAAGAGCGCTACCGACCGCGATCTTTCGACGATAATGCATTATGAATCCTTGCTGCGCCTGACCGATGAAAGGGGTGAGGTTATTCCGGCTGTGGTCTATACCCCGATGTCCAAGCGCCTTGGCTTGGCGACAGATTTTGACCGCGTCATGATAACCGAGGTGCTGGCACGCTTGGCCAGCAAACGCTACGGGGAAATCCCGGTGGCAGTTAATCTGTTCCCGGCCAGTTTGCAGAACAAGGACTTTATCGACTGGATGTGCGCTGAATTGGCAAAAGTGCCCGAGGCTGCGGCAAGGCTGCTGGTGGAAGTCTCCGAATATGGGGTGGTGGAGAATGTCGATGCGTTGCGCGACTTTATCAACCGGCTTCTGCAGTACGGCACGCGTGTCGGCCTTGACCACTTTGGCCGCGGATTTTCTTCCTTCGGGTATCTGAGTACGCTCAAACTTGACTACATCAAGATAGATGGCAGCTACGTGCGCGGCATTCTGGAGAACAAGGACAACCAGTTTTTTATCGAATCCGTGATCAAGGTGGCGCACGGCCTGGACGTCAAGGTATTTGCGGTTTCGGTTGAAACCGAGGCCGAGCGGAACCTGCTGGTTGGCTTGGGGCTGGATGGATTGCAAGGTTATGGCGTAGGACGTCCGGAGGATATTTAACAGCCTGTTTAAACTGCCGCAGTTGATCTACGAGGAATTCAAAGCAGCAGCGGCAGTCTACGAGCAGGCGACCAGCGTGCTGGATGGATTGCGTGCCAAGCTTTCAACCAACCCGGCACTGGCTGCCGGGGCTGGAGCATTTTGATCTGCTGGTGAAACAGCCGCTGCGCAGCAATAATATGCTGCCGGGCGCTTGAATCAGCGCTCGCGCAGGGCTTCGTACTTGGCTTTCATCACTGGCTTGAGCAGGTAGTTCAGCACGGTTTTCTTGCCGGTGCGGATGTGCACGGTGGCCAGCATGCCGGGAATAATCGGCAGATTTTTCCCTTTGTGGACCAAGGTATTGTTTTTGGTACGAACCTGCACCAGGTAGTAGCTTTCGCTTTTACCATTTTTTTCTTCCGTAATCGTATCCGCGCTGATGTTTTCCACCGTTGCTTCCATGCCGCCATAGATGGAAAAGTCGTAGGCAGATAGCTTGACCATGGCGTCCTGGCCGGGATGCACAAAGGCCACATCGGCTGGCCTGACCTTGGTTTCGAGCAATAACGTATCTTCCAGCGGTACGATTTCCATGATTTCTATGCCCGGTTGTATGACTCCTCCGACTGTATTCGCTTTGATTTGCTTAATGATGCCGGTCATCGGGGACCGTACGGCAGTTCTCGCCAGCCGGTCTTCGGCGGCGACGCTGGTAGCACTGGTCCCGGCCAATTCGGCATTGGCCAGATTGAGATCGTTGGCGGCATCGGAACGGAATTTTGCGTTTGCGCCAATTACTTTGGTGTTTGCTTCAGCGGTGGCTTGTTCCAGGCGCGGTAACGCTAGACGGGCAGCATCCATTTCGCCTTTGACGTCACTCGATTGCCGCTCCAGGCGCAAAATTTCCACATCCGACATCACCCCTTGTGCCGCAAGCGGGCGGCTCATTTTGAGTTCCTTGTCGATCAAGCCAAGACTTATATTCAGCTGATCCATTTTTGCTTTCTTTTCCTGAAGTTCCTGCGCGCGCTGACTGGCCTGCTGTCGCAGTACGCTGATCTCAGCATTCAGTTCGCGCTGGCGTGACTGGTAAAGCTCGGTTTCATCAGCCGCCAAGCGAGGATTGGATTTGACTAAGTTCGGCGGTAACTGAAAAGGTTTGCCGTAGGCTTCGGCACTGAGTCGGGCTACTTTTACCAGCAGCGCATCATGCTTGGCCGTGGTTTCACCCAGCGAGGAAGAAAAGCGCGTTTGATCCAGCTGCATGACGATATCGCCTTTATGTACAATATCTCCCACCTTGACCGGAATGCCGGAAATGATGCCGCCTTCCAGGTTTTGGATAATCTGAACCTGACTGGATGGAATGACTTTTCCTTCACCGACGGTGACTTCTTCAATATCGGCGAAGGTTGCCCAGACCAGAGCGACTGCAATGAAGGCGACAAAGCTTATCATGATCAATGAGCCGAGCCGTGGCGTGCCCTGGAATAATGCTGCGGTGCTGTCCGGCATCAGTTCGATGTCGGAAGCGCTCGCCGACATGGGTTTAGCTGGTTTATTCACAGCAAGTGGTAACTGATCTGGGACTGGCTTAACTTCTTGCGACATGCAGTTTGCCTCCGGAAAGAGCTTCCAATACTTGTTCTTTGGGGCCATCGGCAATGACGCGACCGCCATCGACCACCATCAGGCGATTGACCAGCGACAACATCGAAGCGCGGTGGGTGACAAGGATTAATGTCTTGCCTTCCAGATATTCGGCCAGCTTGGTCTTGAGATTTTCTTCAGAACGGTTGTCCAGGGAATTGCTGGGCTCATCCAGCAACAGCAAGGGGGGGTCAAGCAGCAGTGCGCGCGCGATGGCAACGGTTTGCCGCTGGCCGCCGGACAATCCCTCGCCGCGCTCTCCCACCGGCATATCGAAGCCCAACGGGTGACGGTTGGCGAATTCAGTAACACCGGCAATTTCTGCCGCATCCAGCATTGCCTGGTCATCCACATACGGTGCGCCGAAGGTAATGTTATCCCTGAGGGTACCGTAGAACAGCATCGGATCTTGCGATACGTAGGCAATGTTCTTGCGCAGGTCGGCGGGATCGATCTGCTGCAGATCCACGCCATCCACCCATACCGAGCCAGAACTCGATTGGTATAGTCCCATTATCAGTTTTTCAATGGTGGTTTTACCTGAACCGATGCGTCCGATAATGCCCACCCGCTCACCGGCCTCGATACGAAAGGAGATATTCTGCAAAGCCGCTACGGGCTGCGCCGGATAGCTGAAAGAGACATCCTTGAATTCGACTGCACCGCGGAAAGATGGACGCCTGACGAAATTCTTGCCGGGTTCGCGTTCCACCGGCAGGCCCATCATGCGGTTGATGCCATCCAATGCAGCACGCGCGTGGTGATAGCGTGTAAGCAGCCCAGCCACTTGAGAAAGAGGTGCCAACGCGCGACCGGTGAGTATCGTACAGGCCACCAGGGCGCCTACGGTCATCAGCTTATCTGATATCTGATAGACCCCCACGATGATCACGGCAACCGAGGCAAGCTGTTGCAAAAATGTGGCGGCATTGACGTTGGCCGCCGACAGCAAACGCGCCTTGAGGCTGAGCTTGCCAAGATAACCGATGATTTGCTCCCAGCGTTGTTGCATGGGGCCTTCCGCACCGATGGCCTTGACCGTTTCCAGACCGGTCAGGCTCTCGATCAGAATGGCCTGGCGCTGGGACGAAGCGCGGAAAGTTTCGTTAATCACCGCCGCCAACGGCCGTTGCAGCAAAAGGGAAACGATCAGGATGAGCGGCACTGCGAGCAGCGGCGGGATAACGACTGCGCCGCCTATCCACCAGATCAGCACCAGGAAAAGAATGACAAAAGGCAAATCCACTACGGTAGTGATGGTGGCCGAGGTAATGAATTCGCGGAATGATTCGAATTCCTGCAAATTGCTGGCAAAGGAGCCGACCGAGGCTGGACGGGCTTCCATACGGATGGCCATCACCTTTTCGAAGATAGCCGCCGACAGGATGACGTCGACTTTCTTGCCGGCGATGTCGATAAAGTAACCGCGTAAACAACGCATAATAAAATCAAAGATATAAACGATACCTACGCCAGTTGCCAGCACCCATAGGGTCTGAAAGGTGTTGTTGG
>JADGRN010000124.1 GCA_017880825.1 Methylophilaceae bacterium
CCAGCCATTTACGATCTTGGCCTCAACTCAGCGTCTGACAAAACTTCAGAGTTAGCAAGCCGCTTGCCGCTGGATGAAATCAGCGCCAACCAATCGCTCAGCAGCAACCGCATGCGCTACCGTTTGGCCTATCAAAATCCGGCGCAAGTCTTCACTTACACCGAGAGCCGCTGGCTATCATCACCCGCCGAATTGCTCTCGCACAAACTGCGCGCGATGAGCGGAACCGCCGCGCCGCCGCAGCAAAACTGCACTTTGCAATTAAAACTGGAAGCCTTCGATCACGTATTTGAAAGCAAGACCGCCAGCCACGGTGTGGTGCAAATCAGCGCTGCATTGCTAGCCAACAAAACCCATCAGACCATTTTGCGCAAGCAGATTGAGCAAAGCGTTGCGGCCAGCTCACAGGATGCCCAAGGCGGTGTAGCAGCGCTCAATACGGCCAGTACTCAGGCACTGACGCAGGCAGTACAGTGGGGAAATGAAGCGGCGGAAGCATCGGCCCTTTGTAAGTAAACACTTACTGATAAGTTAACTGAAGAGGTGCCGACTGGTTTATCAACCAGCCTTCGTTGTACACCAGCCAGCCAGAGCCAACGGCTGTCAGTCCAGTCGCCAACATCGCATAATAACCAAAGAGCCGGCAGGGTTGTCCGATGTAGCGCTTTGCATTGCCGTGCAGCACGTAGCAGATATGTTTGACTGCTTGAACGGGGTCCAAGAGAAAATGAACAAAAACAAGCGTAGCCGGTTTTAGCTAACCCCCACACAATGGCGAGCCAGCAGCAATTATCAGCCGCAAAGCCCGCTTGTGCGTGGAGCAGACGATCCCGCCTAGCGTTAATTATTTCGAGGTAGCTTTGGGGGTCTTTTCTTTAACCGTGATCAAGTACGCGATAAAGTTGGCTTTATCTTGGGCAGTACAATCAGATCCGGTAATGTCGTTGCAATGCTGGACAAATTTCTCTTCAACCTTATCAAGATCAGAAAAACGTTTCGGGTTAGTCACTGGCGATAATGGGCGAATCAGCTTGTGAGTGACGACGTCCTTGCCGTTATCTGCCGGACTAGTTGTATGGCAGGAAGAGCAAGAAACTTTCTTCCCCTTGACGCCTATTTCACGATTAAAAAAGACCTTGCCTTCTTCGGCCGACGGGCCGGTAAAAGAAGGGTTTATGGTTTTTGCAATGCCTGCATATTTGTCAGCCAGTTTCTGTGCGGATGCAACATCTGCCTGTGCACTAAATGCAACCATGCCAAGTAAAGCGGACACAACGATTGTGATTTTTTTCATGTGAATTTCCTAATGTCTTAAGTTAGTTAAGAGTTGCAATCTTTAGCTTAAAGGTGTGTGTAAACGTGGGCTAGTTTCAGGTTAACGAAGTCTGCGCCAAATCCAAATTAAGTTCGTATTCCTTAAGCTATTATATCAAAATTATAGTTTGAAATATAATTTCGCTCCTTGCTTTGCATGGTATGCCAGCATTGTTCATGGATATTTCAAAGCGGGGGGGCTCAATAATCAACCGTAACACCTTGAAGAGGATAAGGCGTTGGGATGGAGAAATAGCAACATTTGGGCTACGCGCTACAAAATAAAAAAGGCTAGCCTAAGCTAACCCATTGTTATATATGGTGCGCCAGAGATAATGAAGCTGGGTACTGGGAAATTAAATTGTTACTGTTTTGATTGGTTCACCAAGCCGGACAAATCTGGTAAATGGTTCCATTCGGTTCTGATTCCCTAATGGTGCACGTAGTATAATATAAACAAGTAATTGATCGAAAATATGTTTCCAGTTAAAGGTCAGTAAGAATAAAAAACATACCACAACCGCACCGCAATCATGCGTAACCATTACAAAATCATCATCATAGGCTCCGGCCCTAGCGGCCTGTCTGCAGCTGCGCATGCTGAGGAACTTGGCATCTCCTACATTTTGCTGGAAGCCGAGCAGCAGCCCGCCAATACCATCAGAAAATATCAGAAGGGCAAGATCGTCATGGCCGAGCCAGCCGCTCTTCCGTTGCGCAGCCCTATGTCTTTTTCTGTCGGGATCCGCGAAAAGATCCTTGAAACATGGGAAGAGGAGCTGAAAAAGTATCATGTCAATCTGCGTGTTGGGGCGCAAGTTGTCTCCATCGAAGGTGAGCGCGGTGCATTCCGCATCAAGCTCGCATCGGGTGATCTCTTGACGGCCGAATCCGTGGTGCTGGCTATCGGGCTTCAGGGCAACATTCGCCGACTGGGTGTACCCGGTGAAGACCTGCCGAAAATTCAGTACCAGCTTGACGATCCGGATGAATTCGAGGATGAAACGATCGTGGTCGTCGGTGGCGGCGATACCGGCATCGAAAACGCGCTGGCATTGATGGAAAAAAATAATGTGATCCTCATCAACCGGCAGGAGGGGTTCATCAATTGTACTGAGAGCAACTACATCAAGCTCAAAACTGCTCTCAAGCAAGGAGCTATCGAGTGCCGCCTTGACACCGGGGTTGAGGCTGTGGAGGCCGCGCAGAATGAACGCCTGCCGCTGACGTTCATCGCCAGAACACCGCAAGGAATCGAGAGAATCGGCTGTCATCGTGTCATTGCACGGCTCGGCGCAGACCCGCCGCGCCAGCTTCTGGAAAACTTTGGCATACAGTTCCCCAGCGATGACCCTGCATCGGTACCGCAACTGTCGGCCAACTACGAATCGAATGTTCCAGGCCTGTATATCGTCGGTGCATTGGCAGGCTATCCGCTGATCAAACAGGCGATGAATCAGGGCTATGAAGTCGTTGATCACATTCTGGGGAACCCAGTAGAGCCAGTAGACGAGGTGCTGCTCAAGAAAAAATTTGCCAAGTGTCCCGACTTGGGCACGATTAACGATGGCTTGGCGAAAATCCGGCAAAACGTACCCTTGCTGTCTTTGCTCTCCACCCTGCAACTGCGGGATTTTCTGCTGGAAAGCGAGATACTGGCACCCGCGCCGGGCGATATCATTTTCAGGCGCAACGACTACAGCACAACCTTTTTCTGTATTGTTGCCGGCAAGGTCGGCATCTTCATCAACGATGAAAATAAAACCGACCTCCAACTTAAGGCTGGGGATTTCTTTGGCGAAATGGCGTTGATCTCGGGACGTCGCCGCGAAGCTACGTTCAAGGCCGGCGAAGGTTGCCTGTTGATTGAAACGCCAAGGCACACCATATTGAAGCTGATTGACTCGATGGAATGTGTGCGGCGCATGATCAATGAAGTTGCCCTCAAGCGTGCGGTACATACTTATATCGGGCCTTCGCTTTCGGATGCTGACCTGAACTATCTGGCACACAGCGCCAAAGTCAAGCATTACGCCGCCGGGGATGAGCTATTCCATGAGGGTGACAAGCCTAATGGCCTGTATCTGATCCGGAGTGGATCGGTGACGATATCACGCATGATCGGCGGCAAAGAGGTCGTGCTCTCCTACGTCTCGGCGGGCAACTACGTGGGAGAAATGGCGCTGGTTTCGGGCCAGCCACGTTTCGGAACGGTGTGTGCTGCCGTTACCACCGAAGCCATTCAGCTCGATTGCGATCGTGTGGCCGAAGTCATGGAGCACAACCCGGAAATCCGTGACGAAATGAATGCACGCTACCTCACGCATATGCAGGATGAGCATGTCGGCTCGGCAATGCAGGCCGGTAACGACGCTGGCAATCTGATCTCCTTTCTCGTCCAGCAAGGTATCGGTGAAGCGACGGATGTGCTGCTGATTGATGAATCGCTTTGCACGCGCTGCGATAACTGCGAAAAAGCCTGTGCCGATACCCATGGCGGCACCTCGCGCCTGGACCGCGAGGCAGGCGCCACTTACGCCAACATCCACGTACCCACTTCCTGCCGACACTGCGAGCATCCGCACTGCATGAAGGACTGCCCGCCCGATGCCATCCACCGTTCGGTCAATGGTGAGGTGTTCATCGACGACACCTGTATCGGTTGCGGCAACTGTGTCAAGAATTGCCCTTACGATGTGATCCAGATGGCGTCCATTGATGTCAATCGCAAAATGCCCAGTCTGTGGCAATGGCTAGTACTGGGCACAGGCACTGAGCCAGGTGCAGCAGGCAACAACACTGACAATACAATGCCCAAGCTGGCGGTGAAGTGCGATATGTGCAAGGATATCGCCGCCGGCCCCGTCTGTGTAAGATCCTGTCCAACCGGCGCTGCGATCCGCATTGGCCCGGAAGAATTCCTCGATTATGCGGTAAGGCACGACAGCAAGTTCATTCACTAACCGGCTCCAATGCAACGTCTTACAATACTCGAATACAAACGTTACCGTTACCTCAAAGCTTCACTGCTGCTGGCAGGACTGGCAATCGTGGCCTACGTGTTTCATCACCCTGCAATTGGTGCCAATGGCGGAACCTGGCTGGGTTACACGCTTGGCACCATCTCGGGGGCCATTGTTGGCCTGATGCTCTGGTTTGGGGTTCGCAAGCGTCAATACCGCGGCGCAGGTGTTCTGCAAGGCTGGCTATCAGCCCACGTCTATCTTGGCGCATCGCTGATCGTGATTGCAACGCTGCATACAGGCTTTCAGTTCGGCTGGAACGTTCACACCCTCACTTATTTCCTGATGATGTCAGTCATTGCCAACGGCTTTTATGGCCTGTATGCCTACCTGCGTTTCCCGCGCATGGTGACGGAGAACCTGGGCGAAGATAATCTGGATACCCTGTTACTCAAGATTGCCGACCTTGATGAATTGGCGCGACTGAATGCACTCCAATTGCCGGATGAGATCAATCATATTGTGCACAAAGCTAGACAGGAGACGCGTATAGGCGGCAATATCTTCGAGCAACTGAGCGGGAGCCAGAAAGACTGCCCGACTAACGCAGCAGTCCGTAAACTCCGCGATCTAGGCAAGAACCTGAAAGGCGTCCAGCCCAAGCTGCATCGTGAGCTTTACTCGATCATGCTGCGCAAGGAAACGCTGGTGGCACGCGCACGTCAGGATGTGATGCTCAAGGCCAGGCTCGGAGTCTGGCTGTATTTGCATGTGCCGCTTTCCATCGCACTGGTAACGGCACTCGTTGCGCACATTGTTTCCATA
>JADGRN010000125.1 GCA_017880825.1 Methylophilaceae bacterium
AGCAGCTCGTCGCGGGGGGATTCGCGCAGGTGACCGGGCTGCTGCTCTTCTTTTGGACGATGTTGCCGCGGATGCGTGCCTGCAAATTTTCCTCAGTGGAGTCGAAAGGCAGGCCTTTAAAATCAGCGGCCAGGGTTTGCAGAAAATGTTCATACAATGGCTTGATCGGTAATTCGCTGTACCCCACACCCAGCCTGCCCGCCATCTCCTTGGCATCGTTCACGCTGATCTCGGCGGTGAATTCAGAAGGCATCATCACCACGCGCACTCTTTCTGCGCCGAGTGCGTCTACTGCGATTGTCAGCGTCAGCGCGGAATCAATCCCGCCGGACAATCCAAGCACCACGCCGGGGAAGTTGTTTTTATGGATGTAATCATGCACGCTCAGGCACAGTGCCTTGTAAACTGAGGCTTCCACGCCGGGATCCGGCACAAAGCTGCCAGACACGGGATTACCCTGTTCCAACTCAACCAGCATCAGCGCCTCTTCAAACACGGCTGCCTGGTGGGTCAGCGCACCCTCGCTATCCAGCACGCATGAAGCGCCGTCAAACACCAGTTCATCCTGCCCGCCCACCATATTTGCGTAAACAATCGGCAGACCGGTTTCCTTGTTGCGCTGACGCATAACTTCGTAGCGCGTGGATTGTTTCTCCAGGTGATAGGGTGAAGCATTCAGTACCAATAACACCTCGGCGCCGGCTTTTTTTGCAAGCGCGGCAGGCTGCTTCTCCCAGACATCCGCACAGATCAGCACGCCAAAATGCACACCTTCATGCTCGAAGACCAGAGACTTATGGCCATGAACAAAATAACGCACCTCGTCAAACACGCTGTGATTTGGCAGTTTGTGTTTATGATAAGTGGCAACGACCTCTCCGTTTTGCAGCACCGATGCGGCGTTGTAGCAACTGCCATTCAACAGCCTGGGATGACCCGCCACCAGCGTGATATCTTGCACTTGTTTGGCGAGATTGAGTAACGCGGCATCGCAGGCCTGATTGAAATCATCGCGCAGTAGCAGGTCTTCCGGCGGATAACCGGAAAGCGCCAGCTCCGGCGTCAGTAACAGACTTGCGCCAACTTGCCGGGCACGTCTGGCGTATTCGGCAATCCTGGCGATGTTTCCGTCCAGATCACCGACCGTACAATTGATTTGCGCAAGGGCAAGCTTCATTAATTAGTAGCTACCGCCGGCATCCTTGATCAGTTTGACCATTTCAGGCTGCTGGTTCTTCATCGCATACACCAATGCCGTCAAACCGTACTGATCCTTGGCTTTAACATTGGCGCCGTGATCCAGTAAAAACTTGACCAACTCGACAGAGCCGGTATCCACAGCTTGCTGCAGCAATGGTGTGCCTTCAGCATCCTCAATGTTGACATCGGCGCCTTTGGCTACCAGCACCTTGGCTGCATCCACTCTGGCTTTCTTCACCGCCCAGGTCAGTGCTGTCCATTTGGAGCTATCCTTGTCGCTGACCTTGGCTCCCTTGTCCAGCATGACCTGTACCGCGTCGGCATGATCTTCACGCGCTGCATACATCAGCGCGGTAAGGCCAAAACGGTCGCGTGCCGTCATGTCGGCGCCGTTATCAATCAGTGTGGTGATGGTCGGCACATCACCGCTCTTGGCCGCATACATCAATACGCTCTTGCCATCGTCGCTTTTAGAACTGGGATCAACCCCGTGCTTGAGCAGAAGATCAACTACCTGATAAAAACCAGAGGTTGCCGATATGCCAAGGGCGCTCCAGCCGGAAGTATCGCGTATCTTGGGATCAGCACCCCTGTCCAACAGCACCTTGACCGTTCCCACAAAATTCTTCTTCGCGGCAAACATCAAAGCCGTCCAGCCGCCGTTGTCTTTGGCGTTAATTTCAGCGCCCTTATCCAGCAGCGCACTCACCACCTCAAATTTATCCTTGCGCGCGGCATACATCAGCGCCGTAATACCATCGGCATCCTTGATATTGGCATTGGCGCCGCTATTGAGCATGGCTTGCACTGTTAGCAAATCGCCTTTGGAAGACGCAGTCAGCAGATAAGGAATGTCTTCATCGGCGCGAGCCTCCGAAGCCCATTGCGGTACGATCCATGCCAACATCACACACAACATCAACAGACAAAAATTACGCAGCATAAAAATTCCAGTCATTCGGTTTTATGTGAATTCAAAGTTTCGCCTTGATGGCTTCCTGCACCGCTTCACCCAGACCTGCCGGGGAACTCGCTACTACCACGCCGGCTTTTTCCAGTGCGCGCATCTTGTCTTCCGCAAGCCCGCTGCCGCCGGAGATGATAGCCCCGGCATGGCCCATGCGCTTGCCTTTGGGCGCCGTCTGTCCGGCGATATAGGCCGCCACCGGCTTGCTAACATGACTTTTGATGTACTCGGCAGCCGCTTCTTCATCGCTGCCACCAATCTCACCTACCATGATAATCGCTTCTGTCTCGGCATCTGCCTGAAACATTTGCAAACATTCAATAAAATTCAGCCCCTTGATCGGGTCGCCACCGATACCCACACACGTAGACTGGCCCAAACCAAGGCGTGTAGTCTGGTACACCGCTTCATAAGTCAGGGTGCCGGAACGCGAAACAATGCCCACCTTGCCGCGCAAATGAATGCTGCCCGGCATAATGCCGATCTTGCATTCGTCCGGCGTAATCACCCCCGGGCAGTTGGGCCCGACCATGTTGACCCCGTTGGCTCTTAGCGCAGCTTTCACATTGAGCATATCCAGCACCGGGATGCCTTCGGTGATGCAAACTATCAACTCGATACCGGCATCGCAGGCTTCTAGAATGGAATCCGCAGCGTACGCCGAAGGCACGTAGATCACCGAGGCGTGGGCGCCGGTAACGCGCACCGCTTCGCGCATGGTGTTGAACACCGGCAGACCAAGGTGGGTCTGCCCACCCTTGCCTGGCGTCACACCGCCCACCATTTTAGTGCCGTAAGCCAGCGCCTGCTCAGAGTGAAATGTGCCCTGTTTGCCGGTAAATCCCTGACACAGAACCTTGGTGTTTTTGTTAACCAGAATACTCATGCTCTACCCTTATGCCACAGCCGCAACGGCGCGCTTGGCCGCGTCGGTCAGGCCATCGGCGGAAATAATGGAAAGCCCGCTCTCGGCCAGCATCTTCCTGCCCAGTTCAACGTTGGTGCCCTCCAGGCGCACGACAACCGGAATCTGGATACCGACCTCCCTGACCGCGGTGATGATGCCTTCGGCGATGATGTCGCAACGCATGATACCGCCAAAAATATTGACCAGGATGGCCTTGACGCTGGTATCCGCCAGGATGATCTTGAACGCCTTGGACACCGTCGCCGCCGTCGCGCCGCCGCCTACATCGAGAAAATTGGCCGGCATGCCACCGTGCAGCTTGATCAAATCCATGGTCGCCATGGCCAGTCCGGCACCATTCACCATGCAACCGATGTTGCCGTTGAGTGTAATGTAATTGAGCCCGGCGGCGTGCGCATCAGCCTCCTTGATATCGTCCTGGCTCCAGTCGCGCTGCTCGGCCAAGGCTTTTTGCCGATACAGCGCATTATCATCCACGCTCATCTTGCAGTCCAAGGCCACCAAAGCACCGTCACTGGTCACCACCAGAGGGTTGATTTCCAGCAGCGCCAGATCATTTTCCTTGTACAGCCGGTAAAGGTTCTTCAGCAGCCTGGTGAAAACGCCGATCTGATCGCCGGCCAGATCCAGCGCGAATGCCAGATTGCGTGCTTGATAATCTACCAGTCCATTGAATGGGTCGCAGGCTTCGCGCAATATTTTTTCCGGGTGCTCATGCGCAATTTCCTCGATTTCCATGCCACCCGCGGCCGATGCCACCACGACAACGCGCTCCAGCGTGCGATCCACCAGCATCGACAAATACAGCTCGCGTGCAATCGGCAGGGTTTCCTCGATCAATACCCGGTTCACCAGTTGGCCGTTCGGCCCGTTCTGCTCAGTCACCAGCGGCTTGCCCAGCAAGGCTGCGGTCAAGTCGCGCACCTCGGCCAGCGACTTGACCACTTTAACGCCGCCGACTTTGCCCCGGCCACCCGCATGTATCTGCGCCTTGACCACCCAGGCATCGCCGCCCAGCTTCTCAGCCGCAGCCAGTGCCGCAGCCGGCTGTTCGGCTACAAAACCTTGCGGCGTAGGCACTCCGTAACTCTGGAGCAACTTCTTGGCCTGATACTCATGCAAATTCATGGATAAACCCGGATATTAGCTTCAATCGTGCATTTTCGCCGAAATCCAGTGAATGCGCCAGCCTCGGCGCCGCATAGAGCCAGTGTATAATTCAGTCTTTTTTGCCGACCTTCACTTTCAGTCAACCCTATGCGCCTCGTCATTCAAAGCTCGCTTATTCAGCCACAGCATTTGCAACACATCACAAAACTCTGCGGCGGTGGCCAATTTACCCGGTTATCGGCGCAGGCTTATGCACTGCGGATCAATTTTGACGGCCATGCCGAACCTTCCGCTGGAATCCGCGCCTATTGCGGCACACAGCAGCTTGATTGCGCATTCGTGGCGGATGAGCACGTCCTGCAGAACTTCGGCCTGGTGGTGATGGACATGGATTCCACCCTGATCGCCATTGAGTGTATAGACGAAATTGCGGACATGTATGGGCTGAAACCCCAAGTGGCCAAAATCACCCAAAGTGCGATGCTCGGTGAAATCGAATTTGCCGAGAGCCTGCGGCGGCGTGTGGCCCTACTGGCAGGGCTGGATGAATCCGCATTGCAGCGCGTGTATGATGAGCGTTTGCACTTGAATCCCGGCGCGCTGGAGTTATTGGCCGCCTGCAAACAGCATGGCATACGCACCCTGCTGGTATCCGGCGGTTTCACTTTTTTCACCAGCCGTTTGAAACAGATGGTGGGACTGGATTACACCCAAGCCAACACCCTGGAAATTATCGACGGCAAACTCAGCGGCAAGGTGCTCGGCAACATTGTCGACGCGCAGGGCAAGGCCGATTCCCTTATCCAATTACGTAGAAAACTTGGGCTTAAGGAAGAACAAGTCATTGGCATTG
>JADGRN010000126.1 GCA_017880825.1 Methylophilaceae bacterium
TACGTGTTGGTAGTACCGGCTGGTGCCGTGGCATAGCTGGCGTAGAAACCCACCGGCATGACGCCCAGTTTGCCTTGCATCTGGCCGTCAATTGCAGTTGCCCTAGTGTCTGCGTATGTGGCTGCTCCAGCAACAGCCGAGTTTCCGCGCCATATCTGAATACCCGCGCCCGCATCCCAGCCGGCCAAATCAAACATACCAGCAACACGAATATATGTGGATCCCAAGACTGCCAGGGTACCGCCCGCTATGCCAGTCTGGTCGTACTTGGTCAGGTTGATGAAACCCATGGGGTTGTTCGCCACAAATGCCAAGCCCGTTGCGGAACCAGCGGTACTGATGAATTGCTGAGCTGAAAGAGCCGCGCTATGCGCGCTATTCAGACCATGGGTCCCGCTCATCTGCTGCACCGCATTGGCCCCGGGATTCAGCACTTCAAAGCCGTAGGACGCACCTTGTACGTCCGTGGTAAACGGTACGACACCTACACGCGTGCCTTCTGACACTTTAAACTGAGGGACTGCCACTTCGAACAGGATAGGTAACTTGGCAGAACCACGAGCGGCAGTAGCAGCAGCAGCCGGACCGCCCATACCAAGTTCAGCCAGGAAACCGGCGTTCTCGCTTACACGGCCACCAAAGAACAGGGACAGATCACCGCCAGTGCCCGGCACATAGAATGCGCCGTCACCAGTCGTTTTTTTGGGGCCAATACCAGCGGCCTGATTGGTTTTTTCATAACCTGAGGTAGTCAGCACGGCCATATTCAGTGTGTTGGGAATGGTCAAACCTTCGCCTTCCACTTTTCCTTGCGCGCCCATCATGGTGTAGCCGGCGGACTTAAATGCCCGACCGAAGCCATTCAGCATTGGAAAGTGTTGGAAGTGACATGCGGAACAAGCCATGCCGGTTTGACGAGCGAACAAAGGCAGCGCCGACACTTCTGACGCAAAAGTCACAGCAGCCATTATGCCTGCCAAAAAGAGAATGATTTTTTTCATGCCTTTTTCCTTAAAGAGTTTAAGAATACAGTTGACCAGCTTTGCATAGCCGTCCGACTGATGGAACTAATGATATGACTAATAGTCATCTGACTGATAAAACTACTAGCCATTCCACTAGGCTACCAGCCGAAGAGCAATTTGGCCGGGTACCCGGTAGGCGCCAGCCAAGTGGCTGGTTATAAGCCGGCAAAAAATGCTGGCAAATTGCTAGTTACCTTAGTATAGCCAATCGACTAAGCTGCGAAAAACCTGCAGCAAGTCGCTGGTTAACGTTAATACAGGTCAATGATGACAAGTCCCCGTTACCAATTAACTGTGGAACATATCATGTCCTAGTAAGCATTGCGACAAGAAATAGGGGCAGGTCACAATTTTCCGCTGGGATCTCCAGCGGTAATGGCCGGACGGTAGTGTTAGGGTGTGGGCTGGAACATAATAATTGCTCCCATCGCTTCGTATTGAATGCACTGTAGTCTGCCGCTCATACTTCAGATATTCTGACCTATTAAAGTCGTAAATTGATATGCCCATTTTTATTAGCTTTCCGATCATCTGATTTCCGTAATGGTCAGTGTAAAGTCGTGAATTAAATATACCATTAATTTAACAGCATATTTTGAAATGCGTATAGTAATTAACTCTTGTGATTCTCTTGCTTCACCCTATTGAATTCATAAAAATACCAAGGCACTGAAATTCCATTATATATTGGGCTATTTTGCTAAAAGGCGGTGACAATTGTTTTCCTTTCACACAAAAGGAGAATTGTCATGAGCTCTAATACCAATATCAAAAGTACGAAGGTTCCTTGGAACAAGGATAAGTTTGTTGGCCAAAAGCTACCTTTGAAATTGAAAGAAATATGGGCAATCCGAATTCGCCTTCAATTGGCCAAACGGACTCGAGAACTTGCCATGTTCAATTTGGCCATCGACAGCAAGTTGCGCGCAATAGTGGTGCATCAAGAACAGATCCTAGCGCCTCATAGAGTGGGTTATCCCCAAGCCCTCTGACTGCACCAATTCCATTTGGGGTAGTCATAGTCACCTGTTAAGCTCCCCAAGGACAGAATCCATGCAATGGATATAGACGTATGTCACCTCGTGGGACTTCTTCGTGGTGAGCCTTGCTTCTATCATGGCAAAGCGTTCAAATCGCTCTGGCCCTGGAAAAGCTTGAAGAAACGTGATCCGCATTTACGACTTTAATAACCTATTTAGTCGACCCTGCGAATCTCCTATAACCCGCATTAATGCTGGCTATTTTTGAGAATCGTGTACACCGATTCCCTCAATAAACGTTATTTGTCCAGATTATTTCTGGGGGATTTCGAGATGCAAACACCTGACTTTTTCCGCTGCCGAATTGATGCCATGATCAACCTGCGCGACCCATTGGCGGTGCTGGCAACCCGGTTGCCGTGGGCTCAGATCGAAGCATCGCTGGCACCCAAGTTTGAACACCTCGATCGTGAGGGCGACACCTTGGAAAGCAGTGATCTGTTGGGACCCGTGCAGGTGGTAGTGAGCGCAGGTCAAAGTTCCGCCGGACGGCCCAGGCTACCAATCCGCTTGATGGCCAGTCTGGTCTATCTCAAGCACAGCTACAACCTTAGCGACGATGATGTTGTTGCACGCTGGAGCGAGAACGTACTGTGGCAGTTCTTCAGCGGCATGGAGTACTACGAACACCGGCAGCCCTGCGACCCCACGCAGATGGGTCGGTTCCGGCGTGACATTGGCGAAGATGGACTGGAGCTGCTGCTCAAGGCCACCATCGACACCGCAGTTTCAATAAAGGCGGTCAAGCCTGCGGAACTGGAGCGCGTGATTGTGGACACGACGGTCCAGGAGAAGGCCGTTGCCCACCCAGTGGACAGCCGCTTGCTGGAGATTGCGCGCCACAAGGTAGTGGCAGCGGCAAAGCGTATTGGCATCCAGCTCAAACAGACTTTTGCCAAGGAAGGCAAAGAACTGCGGCGCCGTGCAGGAGGATATGCGCATGCCAAGCAGTTTCGGCGCCTGAAGAAGGTACTCAAACGCCAGCGCACGATCTTGGGCATTGTCATGCGCGAGGTTCAACGCAAGTCCAATGCGCCTGGCTTTGTGGTGCAACCCCCCAAGGCGCTGAGTGATTTGTCGGTGTTGCTGCAACGTGCCGAGCGCATCCGCACGCAGCAGCGTCAAGACAAGAACAAGCTGTATGCACTGCACGCGCCTGAGGTGGAATGCATCGGCAAAGGCAAGGCGCGCAAGCCCTACGAGTTTGGCGTAAAAAGTGCCGTGGTGGTCGCCCATAAAAGCGGCTTGATGCTGGGTGCGCGCACCTTCCCCGGCAACCCCTACGATGGTCATGCCCTGAACGCAATCCTGGAGCAGGCAACGAATTTGACGCGAGATGTGGGCGTCACACCCAAGCAGATCGTGGTTGATCTGGGGTTTCGCGGCGTGGACGCCGACAACCCGGACAAGCAGATCATTCACCGGGGCAAGCTCAAGAGCCTGAGTCCACAGCAAAAGGGCTGGCTGCGTCGGCGACAGGCCATCGAACCGGCGATTGGACACTTGAAGTCGGATAACCGCATGGATCGCTGTTGGCTGAAAGGCACGCTGGGCGATGCGTTGCATGCCATCAGCTGCGCCGCTGGCTACAACCTGCGCTGGCTGCTGCGCGCCATTGCCCGTTTGGACATACGAGCGGTTTTTTTGCGCCTGTTACAATCTGTTCAACCGACACAAATGTTCACAGAAGCATCCTATGGCACTCATGGAAGCACAGCGTTTCCGCAAATAAGTATTTGGTTCGGTTGCGCGACAACTGTCAGAGCTTAAATCTGTGAACGCGTAGTATGCAGTGCTTGAGCAGGAAATGAATTTTGCAGGGCCGACTAAATAGTCGCCTGAAACAGATTGAGTTTGAACCATATGGAAGCACTGCTGCAACAACATCTTCAGGACAGCGGCGATCCGGCAAGGCTGATCGCCGCACTGGCCGCCAAAATTCGCCCGCCCAAAGCTCGCGATGCCGACCATGCCGCGCACATGATACAGGCGCTTTGCCACATCCTTGGCACGCGGCCGGAATTGCGCACAGCTCTGCGCGATGCGCTGTTCGAGCTGCTCGGCACGCGCAAGCCGGTCTCGCTGTATGTTGAATCGGGGGTGTTGCCAAACACCGGCTTTTTTTCCGAACTGCATCGGCGGATCCGTCATAAGCTCTTGCCGGACGCCATAGACACCAGCTATCTCAAGGATATCCTTGCGCTGATTTTTATCCGACGGGATGACGATGTCTGGGTGTCAGCCGTGCCTGATGCTTGCTGGCTGGAATTGCTGGCAACGCTGCGTTTTGACGAGCGGCCGGCCGCTGACGGCTTGCCTGCGCCATTGCGCAGTATTCTGGATGCGGTACTGGTGCTTTCCTATCGGATCTCGTCAATCGGGCTGGAACCGGAGTTGATCCGCAACGAGCCTGCGCTGGAAGAATTTACCTCGCCATTCCTCACCCAGAATGACGAGGTGGGTGAATATCTGGAGCAGTTTGCGCTGGTTTGGCAAAATCCTGAACTTGAATTGCAGGATGAAAAACATATTCTCGTTCTGCTCGACCAATGTTCGCAGGTGATACAGAAAGTCCGGCGCACCGCCTCCCGCTGTGGCACCAGCATCAGCCTGACGTTTTTACTGCAACGCCTGACGCAGCAAATGGAGCGGATGGAAGCCTTGCTCGCCATCCTGGCTGATTTGCGGCAGGATAAAACCGGGCGTAGCGCGCAGCCGTTATTTGTCAGCCTGTTCAAAACACTGGTCAGCGGCGAATGTCACAAAAACACCGTGCGCCAGTACTGGCAAGAAAGCCTGGAACTGCTGGCGCTGCGTGTGACGGAAAATGCCAGCCGTACTGGTGAGCACTACATCACGCGTACACGAGCCGAATATCTCAGTCTGCTACGCTCTGCCATGGGGGCGGGCCTGGTCATTGCTTTCATGGCGGTGCTCAAGCTGCTCGCGGCCAGACAGCAGTTGCCACCGCTGACCGAGGCCCTGGTATT